>JAHEXZ010000015.1:0-1139 GCA_023251835.1 Bacteroidota bacterium
CTAAAATTTGTAAACAAATATAAAATACAGTACCTAACATTCTATCAGAGATTTGTTTTCGCATAACAGGGTGAATCAGATAGATATAGGTTTCATCATGTTTTTGCCACTTCCAGCTTTCTTTTGATTTTGCCCTTTGTTTCAGAGCTTTTGTAGCTCTATATAGATTACCAAAATGTTCTAATGTTTTTTCTTCATGACAAGTGGCAGGAACACCCTTTACATTCATAAGTTCAAAAGGTCCCTCAGTAATACTAAAAATATCTTTGCACACATGTTCAATTACTTCAATAGGAGCAATATTCTCTTCATGTAATCGTACAGCTTCATTTAGCCATGGTACAAAAAAACGGTTTACTGCACTATTTTTTGCGGGGTACATTATTATTTTATTGTCATTAATGATTTTCCCAAACTGGTTTTCTTTTTTCTAAAAATGAGTTAATGCCTTCATTGGCATCTGCAGTTTCCATAAGTTGCTTCACATATAACAATTCTAACTGTGGTAAAAAATTACTGAGGATGTGATTAAATTTTACGCGTGCTGCTCTAACTCCAAAACGCAATGAAGATGCACTTTTGGGAAGTATATAGTCAGCTATCCATTTTTCAACACCGGTTTCCATAGATGTTTTATCATCAAACAAATCATTTATCAGGCCTATGGATTTTGCTTCTTCAGCAGAAATTATTCTACCTGTAATGAGAAGATCTTCGGCTCTTGCCAGACCTATTTTTTCGGGCAGAAGAAGAGAAGCGGGAGGGGGGAATACTCCAAGTGAAATCTCTGGCTGACCAAGCTTAGCCGTTTTTTCAGCAAATATAAAATTACACATCAGGGCGAGTTCAAGTCCCCCTCCAAGGCAGCTGCCACTAATTTTGGCAGCAGTGGGGATAGAAAGGTCACGCAAAGTATAAAAGAGCTGATGAAAACTACTGAGCATAGCACTCGCAAGTTCTTTGGTATGTTCTTCCACACTTGCTCCAAATGAGAAATGTTTGCCGGCTCCTTCAAACGTGATTAACTTTAATTGAGGTGTGGTTTTAAATGTATTCAGGAGTTGTTGTAACTCCTCCATCATAATATGATCAAGAATATTACCTTTCCCGTCATCAAGAATTATTCTTGCAACGGAATT
>JAHEXZ010000015.1:1239-95541 GCA_023251835.1 Bacteroidota bacterium
TCATTCCATTCATGGCCATTAGCAAGTAATTGACGAAGTTTAATAAAGTCTACTTCGCGATTTTCTTTAGGCCCTTCGTTAAACGCTTTGAATCCGGCTTTGGCTTCGGTCATCATATTAAGAGCAAGCCATTCGCGGCTGCTTTCTTTATTTTTGTCCCAGTGCTCTAATTTGAATTTTCGTACTTCACTGATTGACTTAGCCATACAGTTAGGGAAAGTGTGAAGAATTTTAGCAATGAATTTATTTACTGTTGCATCTAACAGGGATAGGTCTGTTTCTGCAGAAGCAACAAGTTCTTTTGCTGCTTTCAACTCTTCACCGGTTTTTGCTGTTCCAAAAATAATTTTTCCAAATGAATCAACAATTTTATCAGTAACCACCATTGGGTTAGGGATAAATTTCCCATTCACTTTTAATACCGGGGCAATATCCGTTATTACACCGAAATAATACGCCTGGTGAGCAGACCAGGGCTCGCATAGTGTGAGGGAAGCCATTGCACGCTCAACACCAACATATAGTGGAAGAAAATCTGTTGCACCACCAATAGCTGCACTTCCATGTTTGGGACCTGCTTGTCCGAAGCGAGCCATATCACTTGCAACACTGAAATCGCAGGCCATACCAATCTCCTGTCCACCGCCAATACGCATTCCGTTAACACGACAGATAACGGGCTTTTCGCATTTTAAAATAGCACTTACCATATCATTGAATAAACGCATGTATTGCGAATATTCCTGTGGATTACCTGCATAATATTCGGCATACTCTTTTGTATTACCTCCTGTACAAAATGCTTTATCGCCAACAGCAGTAAACACAACAGCAACTACACTTCTATCATTAGAAGCTTCACCAAAGGCAAGTATAATTTCTTTTACAGCTTGTGTAGTGTAAGAATTAAACTGTTTTGGATTATTAAGAATAATCCAGGCATTGTATAAACCAGTTACAGGTTTTCCGTCATGATTCAAACATGGGCGTTTTTCAAAGATTATATCTTTGTAGTGTGTTTCAACAAGGTTGTGGTTTTTTAACATGGCTTTATAATTATTAAAGGATTATTATTTTTTTTGTTATTGAACGGTCGTTTTTATTTATCTGAATAAAACATATACCTTTTGGAAATCCAGAGAAGTTAATATATACAGTAGTATGGCCACCATTGTGTAGTATTTCCGGATGAGTTATTATTTCCTGACCAATAGAGTTGAATGCCTTCACTGAAAAATTTTCATTTTTAGGATCATTAAAGAAAATGCTTGCAGTGGCATTTAGATAATCAATGGAAAATTTAATGTTTTCAGAAATTGAAGCTGAAGGTAGTGTTGCCGTCATTAATGAATCCGGTGCCTGCATTGAACTTACATCTACTTTTAAAAGCAGTCCGTCTGCTTTATGGTCGCCATTAATTTGTCCGTTTCCATAACTTTTGGTTTCACCTGTGATATATAAATAATCCCCGGATAGAGCGGCATCGTGTGCAATTTCATCATAAGCACCACCCCAGAAAAGTGAGTCCAATAAAGTGCCTGCTGTATCATATTTTAAAACAAAAATGTCTTTTAATCCATTTCCATAACTTGATGTTGCACCTGCTACATAAATCATAGCATCGCTGCCGGCAATAACTGATCGGGAATCTTCAGTTCCTGTTCCACCCCAAATACGGCTCCATTGCAATATTCCGGATCGTGAATATTTATTAAGGTATGTTTGTGATCCGTTCCCATAGCTTCCTGTATAACCAACAACATATAACATAGAATCTGGCCCCATTGTCATGCCAAGAGCATCATCATAAAGTGAACCTCCCCAGGTTGTGTGCCATTGGTAGGAACCGTTGTTTTTGCTAAAACAGGCTATGGCTCCATCTCCATCAAGGGAACCAATGTTGGTTCTGTTAACATGTCCGGCAATATATAAAAAGTTATCATCCATAGCCATGTGTCCGTTTGCACCATCAAATTTTCCAAGCGAATTATAATCCCAGGTGGTAGACCAAACCAATTGTCCTGAAGAATTTATTTTCTGAATTAGAAAATCCATATCGTTTGTATTTTGTTGTTGTTTCCATCCTGAAAGGTAGATTCCATCGGGCTGAACAACCACACCATCTATTTCTTCATAGCCATAGTCAGGAGTAGGATTAAAGCGATATACCCAATTGAAGTTGCCGTTATTGGCATCATAACTTGTTACAAGGGCATCTCCTGAAGCTGGACTTGCTGTTGAATCGGTTCTTCCTGACAAATAAATAGTTGAATCTTTAACAGTCGCTTTAAATGCAATGTCATTAAAGCCTGTTCCATTATCCCATGAATTGCTTTGCCAGATTTGTTGCGCGTTGGGAGCTATTTTGAAAAGTACAATATTGTAGTACCAATAAGGCCATTGATCTTTTTCTTCCACTGCCCAATAAATATTCCCGGAGCTGTCTACATCAACTGCCCACGCTACTTCATCGGTTGACAACCCGCGTGTAATATACCAGGTTTGTGCAAAAGAATTTACCAATAGCAGGAAAAAAATAATTCCGGTAAAGCATATTTTTTTATTTATTGAGTGCACCGTTTTTTCAATTAAAATCCGGAACCATTACCGAACGTTTACTATACTTATGTTCCAGTGTATTTTTAAATACCTCATTTATTTTTGACATAGGAAATATTTCAACAAACTGTGAAATTTCTAATTTTCCAGTTTCAATTAGATTGAGCACTTTAGGATAAAGTTCTGCCCGGCATCCCCAGGTACCTATTAATTTAGCATCAAATGCCATTAAGTTGCTTAGGCGTACTTCCACTTTATCCATTGTAAATCCAACAATTGAAAGTGTTGAAGCAAATGTGATGAGGTTAAATGCAAGGTCCTGCCCGACTTTTGTGCCGGTTATTTCAAAAATCTTCCAGCCAGTTTTTGGAGCATTGATTTGTTTGGCAAGCTCTTTCACTTTTTCTTTTATTGTTTTTATATCGAGCCCTTTTATATTGAGTGTGGCATCAATTCCATTTATTTTGGCGGTATTTAGTTTTTCATCATTAATGTCTAATGCAATAACTTTTGATCCGGCTATTTTTGCAATCAATGCACCATAAATACCAACACCTCCTACACCAATTACAATGGCAAGGTCTCCGTTTTCAAGTTCTGACTTTTCTATTACCTGGAAAGGTGTAGAGATGGCATCTGCAATTACAGCTAACTGTTCGAGTGAATATTTTTGAAGAATTTTTTCAGAGACAGGACATAAAAACCGGGATGGAACAACTACATGTGAGGCAAATCCTCCATGAAAATCATTACCAGGCATCTGTTGATTTCTACAGATATTACTTCGGCCCTTTTTACACAATTCACACTCACCACAGGGCAATACAGCAGGAATGATGACTTTTTTATTTAACCAACTTTCATTACCGGCAACTACTGTACCACTGATTTCGTGACCAAGTGTAAGTGGGAGCGGATGTTTGGTTTGTACTCCTGAGTGCCAGAAACTCAAATCGGTGTGACATACACCACAGCCTGATACTTTTACCAGAACTTCTCCCTTTTTTAATTCGGGGGTATCACTTTCAGCCAGGCGGAATTCTTTGCCCGGTTCTACCATTTGCCATTGACGAATTTTAATGGTGTTTTCGGATGCTGCGTTTTTTTCTTTGATATTCATTGTATTCATTTTCTGATGTAAATATTTTAAATACGTGTGCTTTAACGGATACCTGGTAAACAGAGCATTTTTTGCCGGTTTCTTTTTCAGCTGGTTTCAGGAATGTTGTGGCTTTTTCTTTTGAATTAAATGGATATTTCCAGCGATTTGTAATTTCTTGATTCATGTTTTTAACAGGATAATTGTTTATTCTTTTATCAGTTATCAAATCGTAATCTTTTTATTTAATGTTGGGTGAGAGCAGCACGCGACCCAATATTGTTCATAAATAGATGTTCCTTTGCAATTAGTGCTGCACCATATGAAACGGTATATTGAGGGTTATCCAATATCACTATTTTTTGATTAAATTTTTGCTCCAGCATTGTTTTTAAGTGGGGATGAAGAGCAATTACGCCTCCTATCATAACTGTTGGAATGCCCGGGTCTAATTTCATTTTGGCTATTCTGTTTACTATAGATAAGTAGATACCTTTTGCAAGGTTTTCAATTGGAATGCCATCGAATACCCATTTCATAATTTCTGTTTTTGCAAACACGGTACAAAAACTATTTAACTCCTGTTTATAATCTGATTGTGATGCAAGCCCACTCATTTCTTTTATATCAATACCTGCTCTTTCTGCTATTTCTACTAAAAAGGCACCCGTTCCGGCAGCACATTTATCATTCAGGTAGAAATTTTCAACCCTACCTTCTTTGTCGCAACGTATAACTTTAATATCCTCTCCACCAATATCAAGAATGTTTTTTTCTCCTCTTAAAATTTCGTTGACACCCATTGCAGCACAGTTAATTTCTGTTTTTGCAATTTCAGCATCAGCAAAATTTTT
The DNA here is from genome assembly GCA_023251835.1 of Bacteroidota bacterium. Lineage (GTDB taxonomy): Bacteria > Bacteroidota > Bacteroidia > 2-12-FULL-35-15 > 2-12-FULL-35-15 > 2-12-FULL-35-15. Next base: position 5,752 of record JAHEXZ010000015.1, read on the forward strand.
TCTTCCGTAGCCTGTAGCACAACTGTATTTTATATCAAACTCTTCGTGTAATGCTGAAACAATATGTTTTGCAGCAACTTTATCACGATTTAATGTTTTAATTAGATGCTTGTAGACAATATTATTTTCTTCATCAATTACAGTAAATTTGATATACGATGAACCGAGGTCAATTCCCAGAAAACAATTACCTTTTGTTTTTTTTGTGGGTAAAACTGGTTTTTCTTTATTTGAAAGTCCGCTTCCATTGAATTGGGAAAGTAAATTCTTTTGTGTCATCGCTTTTACCATATTCACCATAGAAAGGTTGAGCGAAGTTCGTATATAATGTTTCCGGCCATATTCTACTATTTTTCCGTTCATATAATCAATCTCGGTGAGCCGATTGTTCATAAGGTCAACGGCAAGCGATGGAAAATGCTTTCCTCCTTTTTTTAGGTAACGAAGGCAGTTACGGATAAAATCATCCGGAAATCTTATTTTTTCTGCTTCAGCCACTTCAATAGCTTCTTCAATGATTTGCTCTACCAGTTCGATGGTATCAGGAAATGCCATTGCTTCTGCCATTGTGAATCTTCCTATTCCACATAACGGACTTAATGCAGCGTTAAGGATTGTTTTTTCCCATGTGTATTTTGTGAGCTCAAAAGATGATACAGGAAGAGTCTGAAGCTGAACACTATTGAGTAAGGTTGCAATTTCTTCAGCATAACTTTTTTTAGTGTCGTCTAATATTGCAATGTAATTGGGAGGATTAAAGAATGTTGTTTTTACAGTATTGGATGAAGAAAGATTTCCTGCAAAATTAATTACCATACGTCCTGTACGATTTTCGCCCAGTTTGTCAACGATAATTTTTTCAACATCAATTCCATTTTGGGCACTGATATAGACAGAGGTATTTGATTCTGGTATTTCTTTCAGTACATCCTGAACCTGGTAAGATTTTAATGCAATAAAAACATAATCGGGATTTTGCTGTAATAATTCAACAGATGAAGTATAAACATATTGAAATTTTTCTTTTTTCTGAATAACATCTTCAAGGATTATGCCTTCGTTTTTTATCTGATTTATTTTAATTCTGTCATTATCACAAACAAGAACATCGCATCCTGCTTCCTGAAAATGAACAGCAAGCATCATACCTACCGGCCCCAGGCCTATAATTCCAATTTTAATTTTATTTTCTCTCATTGATGATGGAATGTTTTTTATTTTCCATTTGTTTCTTTCCTGCTTTATTATTCTTTCATAGAAGATAAATGGCGAGGAGCCCTTTCGATTTGTTCGATAAAAGTTTCAATTTTTGTAATGCTTTGTCCTTCTGAAAAGAATCTTAAATCACATAAATCACCCTCTATTATCAAATATGGAATTCCTGTTTCTTGTTTTAATCGCAGAGGCATTCCGAATTTTGCGTTGGAGTTGTTAAAACATGTTTTTGTATCGTGGAATACTATTCCATCGCATTTATATTCTTCTAACCAGCTTTTCAGCATTTTCATTTTCGCTTTTTCGCTCCTGTTAATAAATATTTTTGTGTAGGCGAGTGCTGATGATTCAAATGGTTCTTTTTCATCAAATTCGTCAAAAACCCAACTGCTGCAATAGGTAGAAGCAACTACAGATGTATTGTTTTCAGCAAATAAATCGGATAACATTCTTATTTTTCCCCAAATGGGCATTCCTTCCCAGAAAACTCTGCATTGTTCGTTTTTTACAACTCCAACTTTATTTTTTATATTTTCATTTAACTCTTCAAGAAGCTTTGAATAATAATCTTTTGCCTGTTGTGTACCCCTCATCACTACTATTGGTCCCATGTGAATTATACCATCAAAAAAACTCAACGGTGCAGGGGAGGCAATAGAAGTTTTTAAAACCTGTTGCCAGAGTAAAGTTGCCTCTTTGCTAAGGCGAATGGTTTCTCTGAAGCTATCGATATCAAACTTTTTTCCGCTTGCGCTTTCACATGCTGGGATGATACTTTTAAACTGGTGAACAACTAAATCAATTTCTTTTTTTGACACTTCATCCACATGTCTTGGCGGATGTATTCCGGCAATAGGGCAGTTAAACTCTTTTGCAAAAAAAGAAAACCAGTCCTGCACTTCCCTGCATTGGTTGGTATTGTATACAATTAAATCAGGTTTTGGAATCCCCTGCATTCCATACTGTTTTTTTAATGGGGATTCTCCTTTTACAAAAGCGCCTATATCAGCAGTAGTGTAGGAACAAACATGGTTAGAATATCCATATTTTGCCGATTCGGGAATAAAATCCATTGCAGTACGTGTAGCCCCAAGCAAGGCTCCATGGTTTTCAGGAAAATAAACATCAAAGCCAAATGAACGAAGCAGTTCGGCAGGACCAACACTCGTACACCATGCTATCTTTTTACCCGGCTGTTCCAACCCCGTAAAGTAATCGCGCATTATTTTTTTCAATACCTGTGTGCTTTTTATTTCGTACATGTTGGCATCAATTTATTTTTGTTACAACATTTTCTATATCAAGTTTTATAATATATACTTCTTCGTCTACCTTATTTTTAGCACCATACAAATTTTCGATATGAGCCTTGTATGCCTGCATTACACTGTTTGGTGCAACTTTGAGTGATGGAGTGAGTGTCTTTTTTTCAATACTCAGTTCATCATCTATTATAATTGCGTATTTTATTTTTGAAAATTTTTGTGAAATACCGCAATTAGCATCATGCAGGCATCCGTGCAGGCATTTGCCTAATTCATTGAGGCTGCGTGGGCAAAAGCAACCCTCTTCCGGGGAAATTTCATAGTTGGGATGCGTTAATGCTTTTTTGTTTGGGAATAAAAGTGCGACAGGGTATTCTTTTCCTCCTCCAATTACCATAGCAAAAGTAATATAATGGCACTTTGTCTGGATGAGTGCTTCCATTTCGGTTGGGATAACTTTTTCGCCATTGGTAAGCTTAAAAATCCTGTCTTTACGTGAGATAAGCTTTAAACCGTTCGCAGTAATTTCTCCGACATCACCGGTACAGTACCAGCCATCTTCAGTAAATGCAGTGCTGTTGGCCAGGTCATTTTTGTAATAGCCTTTCATTACATTAGGACCTTTTACCTGTATCTCTCCGTCATTGGCAATGCGTATAGTAACACCGGGAATAGGTTTTCCTACAACCCCTGGTTCTCTTTTTAAGCTGGGGTCAGTGAGTGTGCTGCAAGGTGACGTTTCTGTGAGTCCCCATCCTTCACGTACTTCAATTCCTCTTTTTTCAAATTCTCTTGAAAGAGTTTGTGGCAAAGCAGCAGCTGCGGTAAAGATGAATTTTAGTCCCGAATGGAAAAAAAGATTTTCCGCTTCTTTGTCGGACTGCGTGAGTTCAACAAGTGATTGATACACTTTTGGTACACTGAAAAATAAGGTAGGTTGAACTATTTTCCAGTTTTGCATAATTTCTTTAGGGTCTTTTCCATAACCGGATTCAAGATACATGGTTGCTCCATTATACAAGGCTGTGAATCTTTCAAAAATTCCTCCAAAACTATGATGCCACGGCAGGTAGGAGAGAAAACGGTCATTTTCATCCAGTTTCCATATTTGCTCTAAACCAGCCTGCTGAGATAATATGTTAAGATGAGTAAGCTGAACACATTTTGGAATTCCCATTGTTCCGGAAGTATACATGTTCAAACAAATTTCATCGGCTTTTGCATCATAAAGTAAGGCTCCTGATTTGTCTTCATTGTCAGCGGCAGAACTATTAGTGGAAGTGTATTTTAAAAATTCACTAAATGAATTTATTTTGTAGGGTAGACTCCTTTTAAATGGTGATAAATCAATTGAATCAAAAACAATTACATTTTCAATAGAAAGGTCATTTCCAATTCTGTTTAGCTGAAGTTCACCAGCCACAGCTAAAAATTTTGCGTCAGAATGATTGATTAGTAGTTCAGCAGTTTCTTTATGGAAATATGCAAAAATAGGAACGCTTATTCCTCCACTTGCCATCACTGCCATTTCTAATTCCAGCATTTCGAGCCTGTTGGGAGAAAAAACAACTATTTTTTCTCCTTTTTTGAATCCGAGTCTGTATAAATTAGCAGCAATTTTCTGAATATTTTCAAAAAAAGCTTTCCAGGTTATTCCTTCATAAATTTCATTTTTTTTTTCTTCAAAAACAATTTTATCGGAGAAACGAAGTGCATTTCTTTGTAACAATGTGGCAATATTAGGAACCACATCCCCTGGTTGTTTGTCTGATGCTAAAATATTCATCGTATACTGATTTTTCCTGTCCGGACAATTCCTTCTTTGTTTACTAATTTGTATAGAAATATTCCCGCAGGTAAACTGCCTCTTTGAATTACTGATTTTTGTTGATTGATCTCAGTGTTTAAAACTTCCCGGCCCAGCATATCACAGAGTATAAACCAATAGGGAATTTTGCCTGTTCCAGGTGCAATTTGTATTGTAATAGCTTCGCTAACCGGGTTGGGATAAACTGATACATCATCTAGTGAAAGTATGTCTGCTACAGCAGTGTTACATTCCTGAACTGTGATTGTTTGTGGGTCGGAAGTTGTTTTACAGCCCAGCATATCCGTTACAGTTACAGTGTATCCACCCTGTTGTGAAACATAAATACTTTGTGTCGTTTCGCCAGTTGACCACAGATAATCCTGTGCCGGTGTAATATCTGATAATAGGGCGCTATCTCCATTACAAATAATTCCATCTATTGGAGATACTGTTATAGTTGCTAATTGCGCAATGGTAGTTACAATGATATTATTAGGGCCTTCTAAACTGGTGTATGATGGTGATGAAGCTACAATTCGTACCTTGTAGTTAATTCCAAATAATGCGTTAGATGGAATTGTACCAACAATTAAGCCACTGCCCCAATATGGAATAGAGCCTATTGCTGTGGGATTATTAAATGAACCTGTAGGGCCTGATAATTGAGCCGTGAAAACATTCCCAAAGTTAAAATTGCCTCCACTAACGGTATACGGAATATAGATATCACTTCCTGCACAGGGTGAGGTTTGGATGATACTGTCAACAGTTACCGTTTGAGCTGATATTGGTCCGATTCTTATTAAAAAGAAACAGATTATAAGTAGAAAAAAAGATGTAGTTTTCACTTATGATTTTGTTAATTAATGAAAGTTTCTTCTTTTTCCTTTAGTTTGATGTGGCGGTATCCTCCCCATAGTGCAGCTCCTATTGCTCCGGCATAAATGGCATTGGGATGAGTTTTAATTATAAATTTTTTACCTGTTTCTACCAGTTGCTCTTCTATAGCCTGAATCATTCCTTTGTTTAAGGCCATTCCCCCTGTAATGATAATTGGTGAATCAGACTTAAGTGAGCTTAAGAGTTTAATTATCCTGCTTGCTATTGAAAGGTGAATTCCCTTAATAATATTAGGAGTGCTGATTCCTCTGGAAACCATGTTTATAACGTCTGTTTCGGCCAACACTGCACAAATTCCGGATGATATTTCCGGTTCATCGGATTGTAATGAAACATCTCCAACCTCTTCAATTGAAAGTCCCAGGTAGCGCGATATATTTTCAACGAATTGACCTGACCCGGAGGCACATTGGCCTGTCATTTTATAATCCTCTACTCTTGCATCAGAGGAAACTTTTACTGCCCGCACATAAAGAGCACCCATGTCTACAACTGTTTTTGCATCCGGGAAAAAAAAGTTAGCACCTTTTGCATGTGTTGTCATACCATAAAAATGGCCGCGTTTGCGTTTCACTAAATCTCCTTCACCGGTTGAAGCCAGGTAAGCTATATCTTCATAGTTTAGATTATGTTTGGTTAACATGGCCTGAATCATTTCCTCTGCAACCTGAGAAGGGTTGCGCTTGCGTATCTTTTCAGTATGTTGGTCAGTAAGTTCAGGTGTGCCTGAATAATCTACCAATACTAATTTTATAAAATTGGAACCAACATCGATTCCCATTGTGTAAAATGATTTTTCTATGCCCATAGAGTAAAAAATTTGAATTCAGAAAAAATACCTTTGTTCTGTACAAAGTAACTTTTCTATACTATAGTATACTATGATATAAGTCATATTATTTAGGAGTAGAATTGACAATCTTCGCAAGACTTTTTGCACTCATCCATCTTATTGAAAAGATTCTGAAGAGAAAAGAACGATTGCAAAAATTGATTATTTAACTCATGGAAAATATTAAAGTACTTATTGCTGATAACAGTTTTCTTATCCGAAAAGGGCTTTGCGCTCTTATTGGTCAGAACAAAGATTTTGTATTGGTTGGTGAGGCTGAAAAAGCAGAGGAACTTAACGAAAAGCTTCTTCGTTATAATCCTGATGTACTTATAATGGATTACAATTCACGTTGCTTTTGCTTAGACGATATTTTTATCATCCGGCAGTATTTTCCTAAAGTAAATATTCTTGCAATTACTCACCCTCAATCTAAAATGATAATTTCAAAGGCGCTTGAATATGGTATAATAAGCCATCTGCTGAAAGACTGTGGAGAAGAGGAAATTATCGAATCAATTTATTCTACCTCAAGAGGTGAAAAGTTTTTGTGTGGAAAAATTGTTGATTTGATGGTACATGGAAGCAAAGCTGATTCAGCAAAAATTTCCTGTGATGGCATTAAACTTTCCGAACGCGAAATTGAAATCATACAATGTATTGCAGAAGGACTTCCTAATAAGCAAATTGCTGATAAACTTTTTATCAGTATTCATACCGTTATGACGCATCGGAAAAATATTATGAGTAAGCTCAAAATAAATAATACCGCTTCGCTTGTAATGTTTGCTTTACAGCAAAATCTTATTAATACTGCACAAATAGCTTAAAATCTGAAAAGAATATTAATTTTGTAATAGTAGGAAATGTTTAATAATTACTATTACAAAATTAAAGCATGAAAACTCTTATTTCTCTATTTATTGTTCTTGTATCTCAAACAGATATTTTTTCCCAGACAATTACTCATGGCCCGTTTATAAGTGCTGTTACTGAAAATGCTGCAAAATCATATTTAAGAACCAATACAACAACGGCATTTGATTTTGTATTGTCAACTGATTCTGCAAATTTCACTTCTCCTTTTACAATTTCCGATTCCACCAGGGCTGCAAAAGATACCTCTGCTATTATTGCTATTTTAGGATTACAGCCTAATACCAAATATTTTTACAAAGTAAAAATAAATGGAATTCAGGCAAGTTCTATTCAATCATTTCGTACATTTCCCCTTTTAAATGCAGTGTCAAACTTTTCTTTTGCATTTGGTTCCTGTGAAGGATTTTCTTCGACAGTAATAAATGAACCTATCTTTTCCCAGGTAATCAACCATAACCCCCGCTTTTTCTTAGAATGTGGCGATTGGGGGTATCCTGATTATGCTGACAATTTTCCAAATGATACCAATTTTTTTTCGCTTGACTATACTAAAATACAGGAGTCATACCATCTGAAATATTCTCCTCAATTGGGTATTTCCGATCTTCTGAAAACCACACCTATTGATTATATATACGATGATCATGATTATATGAATGATAACTCTGCCCGGGATTTTACGCCTGATTATCACTCAACTCCGGGGGTATTGGTTGACATACCCAATCCGCCAGGAGCAAGGGAAAACAGCATAAAAGCATATACAGAATATTTTCCTGCATATCCGCTGATTGATACTTCAGAAGGAATATTTCATAGTTTCCGGTATGGTAATGTTGAGATATTTATGTGTGACAATCGTTCAGCAAGATCAGCGCCTATGGAATGTTTTGTTCCTGATACATCGAATTCCGGTTTGATTATGTTTGAACCACCGGCAGGTCATTCCATTCTTGGACAGGTACAAATGAACTGGCTTGTAAATGGCTTAAAAACATCAACAGCAAAATGGAAATTTGTGATAACAGGTGTTGCATTTAATAAAGGATATAAACAGTATCTTGATTTTGCATTAAATCCGATTGTTCAGAATACAGTTTTTACGTCTCCTTTTGGTTCAGGAAACGGAAAAAATTTTGCCGGAGGTATTGTTGATACATGGACAGGTTTTCCGGAGGATCAAAACAGATTACTTTCTTTATGCTCTCAGGATTCAATCGCAAATGTCATTTTTCTTACCAGCGATTCACATACTGCTGCACTCGATGATGGTACAAATGCTGGTTTTCCGGAGTTAATGTCAGGAAATCTGAATCAGACAAACTCTAAACTGGCACATCTTACTGATAGTTTGGGAATGAATGTATGGAATGGGGGAGGAGAAGGTATTGGAAATACTAATTTCAGCCATACTTTCGGAAATATTGATGTCTTTGGTAACGACTCTGTAAGGTTGTCTATCATTGATACTTTGGGAGCAACAATAGCATCGATTATAGTTCATGATGGTGTTTGTATCAATACAACAGGTGTTGCAGAAAATTTTAGGAAAATAAAAAATATTTTTCCTTTTATTATTTCACCTAATCCCGCAAGAAATTTTATCCTGCTTAAAACAGAAGATAAAGATTTATTGAATAGCAAAGCGATTATAGAAATTTATGACTTTTCGGGGAGAAGTATTATTTCAAAACCAATCTCAATCCAAAATGAAATGCAGTTAGATATTACTGAAATTTCCCAGGGTGTTCATACTTGTATTCTTACTACAGAAAAGGGAAAGTTTGTCGCAAAATTTTTTAAAGGGGATTAAGGCTGCAATTTATTATGCATATGGGTTTATTTCTAACAACAATTCCCATTTATTTTTATGCAGGAGTCTGATCGAAAGGCTTAAACATGTCATGCCATTTTCTTGAAATAAGTAAATCAATCAGTTTGGAATTTTCTTTCTTGGCTTTCTCTTGTTCAATGATAATCAGTGCTTTCTCCACCTCATTACCAAATAAGGATTTCAGGTAGCTTAATGGGATTCGGGATTTTTCTTCATTGATGCTGCCATCTTCATTCAATGTTTTTGGCAAAACTGGCGGTATATAGAAAACATTAGGTTCTGTATTAAATTCCGGATATAATGGTAGTGCAACTTTCCATTGGTAAACCAATTTATGTACCTGGGAATTTTTATCCTGAAGGAAACCAAAGTGGCGTGCTCTTCCCGGGCATTGCCTGACGCATGCGGGGGCAACACTTTTTTCCAACCGTGGAAAACAGGCAATGCATTTTTGGGATACGTTTTTTTCTTCATTAAAATAAATGCGTTTGTATGGGCAGGCCATGTGACACATTCTTGTTCCTTTACAAATTGTGTCATCAATTAAGACTACACCATCTTTTTCGCGTTTATAAATCGCTTTTGTGGGGCATGCAGCAAGGCAAGCTGGCTTTGTGCAATGGTTGCACATGCGCGGTAAATTAAAGTAATAGCTGTTTGGAAATTCTCCGGCTCCCTGTTCTTCGTCCCAATTTGGTCCCCACTCCGGGCGTTCACCTATAGGTTTAAATTGCACGTTATTCCTATTGCCTTCGTAATGTACTTCATTAAAATTAAAATTCCAGGCTTCTCCAAAATCTTTCTTTGAAGGCAATTTACCAAACACTAAGTTACCATCTTTCCAGCCGCCACCCATCGTTTCCCAATCTTTAGGAGTTCCTTTCCCAGGCATGGAATTTACAATATTCCACCACATGTGCTCCATTCCTTTTTCGTCAGTCCACAGTTGTTTACAAGCTACAGTGCAAGTTTGGCAGCCAATACATTTATTAAGGTCAATAACCTGGGCAATTTGTTTGCTTTCGTTTTCCATTTCCTAAATTTTTTCAATTCCTACCCGTGTATCCCTGTCGCTTTGCCCGGGCTGCCTTATAGCCATCACCGGCCTTAGATAAGGATAGTCGCCAACCATTTCAATAGGATTTAATGGTGAAGCCAATACATTCCTGTATGATTTACCATCTCTGAACTGGTAACTTTCCCAGCCATGATACATAATAAGCTGACCCGGCTGAACAGTAGCAGATGTTTTAATTCTACTGAAAAAATAATCTACATCATTAAAAAATTTTACCTCTGCATCATCCTTCAAATTATACTTTTCGGCATCACTTATGGCAATAAGAACAAAAGGCTCACCGCGTTGAAGCCTCAACAGGCAAGGGTCGGTGCGCATTAAAGAGTGAATACTCCAGCGCGTGTGGCCGCTTGTCAAAACAAATGGGTAATCACCTCCTGCTTTGGGTGGATTTTTATGAATGGGTAGTTGTTCACTTAACTCCAGGTACCAGTCATGGTCGATATAAAATTGTATTCGTCCTGATAATGTTGTCCATACTTCTTTTTTTTCAGTATGCCAGGTATGCGGACTGATAGTTTCATCTTTTTTAATGCTGCATGCATTTCCGAAACTTGCCGGATTGCGGCCAATAGCTGAAAAACGTGTATAACCAACCTCTTTTAGTTTTCCCCATGAGATATCGCCCAGATTGCCTGAATCTTCTGTCATTTTTTTTGAAATTAATTCACTATCTTTTTCTCCTGCATACGAAGTAAGGCTGCTATACATATTTGTAAACTTACGAGTTTTTCTACGAGCTGTTTTAAAGTTAACAATGCCTGATTTTTGGGAACGCTCTTTTATTTTTTTTGCCAGTAAACAGGCTATTTCCCATTCATCTTTTGATTCACCAATGTTTTCAATTGCTTTTTGTGTTGTATGGTAAAATGGTGCTAAAGTATTGGTGTTTGCATGCATTACTGTTGTTTTCTCGTATGAACCGGAAACAGGTAATATGTAGTCAGCATAGGTAGCAGTGGAGCTCATCCGCATTTCAAGAGCAACTACCAAATCAAGTTTAGGCCAAAGGGTGGTTAATAATTTCTGAGAGCTTCTTACTCTGCGTATTGCATTTCCTGCCCAGGAAAAAAATACTTTTGGAGTTGTATTTAATGGAGGATCCAGCACCTGCCATTTTTTTTTCAGTGTTTCATCTATATATTCTTTTATATCCCTTTTCAGGAGAGGATCCCATTCGTTTGTTCTTCCACTGTTATCAATGATTCCGCCATGTAGATTCCAGAATAAGGTGGAGTTGGTCATCAGCCTGGAATTTGCATAGGTATCTAATACGTATTTGTAGGTTGCCTGGTTCCAGTCTTTTCTTTTGAAAAAATTCATCCAAAAAGGAGTTCCATATTTAAACAGGTATTTATATTTTAAATCTTTTGTAAGCTCTAATTCATTGAGCATTTTATTACTGCCGTCTGCAACTAAAAAAGAGCAGGTAACAAATCCATCGCCTTTTTTACCGAGATGTCCGGCTAAAATAAAGGTTAAAATCTGGGAACGCATGATAATATCACCATGATAAAATTTAGAAAAATTGCTTGTACAGGTATTGGTTGCTGCTTTTGCTGTTACAAGCATGTTGGTTAGCTTTCTGATGGTATCAGGCGCTATGCCACAATTTTTTGAAGCTTTTTCGGGTGTAAATTCTTTAAGCTGCTCTTTTAGTAATTCAAAAGCAGGACGAACAGAAATCACTCCCTGATGGCTGTTTATTTTAAACTCTCCTTCAAGTGCCGGATCTGTATGTAATTTTAAAGAAGATTGGCTCGGTATTTCCAGACTATTGCTTTTATTGTCCCATCTGTATAGCACCATCTTGCTTCCACCTTTGACTATATCGGATTCTCGTAGCAGTTTATTGTTATCAGTTCTTACTAAAAAAGTTAGGTCAGTTTGCTCCTGCAGTAAATGTTTATTGTAAAGTTTTTCAGATATTATAATGTGTGCCATTGCGTTGGCAAGAGCAGCATCTGTTCCGGGTTTAATGGGTATATAATAGTCTGCTTTAATTGCAGATGCATTCATATCAGGACTGATAGCTACTATTGTTGTACCATTATACCTGGCTTCAGTGAGAAAATGAAAGTTGGGAATCTGTGTGTATGCAGGGTTTCCTCCCCAGATAAAAATCAGGTCAGAATAAAAATAATCATCGCCTGAACGGTCGTTGCTAATTTCACCATAGGTTACGGCAGCCCCTTGCTGGTCATCTCCTAATTCGCAATTAATATCTAAAATAGTGCTGTCAATAAAATCAAAAAATCTGAAAAAACTGTAAAAAGCAAGGTAGTTCACAATGTTACTGCCCGGATCAACCACTATTGATTTTGTTCCATGAGTATCTATCGTTTCAATTATTCTATCAGCAATGTCTGTCAGTGCCTCCTCCCATGAAATTTTTTCCCATTTTCCTTCACCCCTTTCTCCGCTTCTTTTAAGTGGATGCGTGATTCTTGCTTCGCTATACATGAAGTCACTATAGCTGCATCCTTTCTGACAACCTCTTGGATTAAAATCCGGAACTTTTTCATTGGTTTGTGGATAATTTCCAACTTGTTCTTCACGTGTTATTTTCCCATCTTTTTTATACACATAAAACAAACAATTCTGCTGGAACCAGCAGTTAAGGTTGTGGGTTCCCAGATGAACCTCATCCCAGCTCCATTTATTTCTGTAGCTATCTTCAAACCCGGGCTTAAATGGTGGTTTTACAGGAGGTGTTAAAGGTGGATTATTAGCTGCTGTAAATTTTACAGGAAATGATGAAGCTAATGCAATTCCTGCCGAATATTTAATACAGGTTTTGCAAAAATCTCTCCTATTTTGATTGCTATACTCTGATAAATCAGTATTCGGTTTTATTGCATGGTTTCTCACTAATAATTGCGGTTATTGATTGTTTGTTTAAGAGTTATACTTCGGCTGAGGAGCTTGTAAAATCTACAAACTCATCGCTCAGTATAGTTATTGCGTTAAGAAATAAACTTTTCCAGAGTTTTTAAAACTCCAAAAAAATTGCGAACTCTATTCAACAAATTAATAAAGTACCATCAATGATTTTTTTTACCTCATCTTTGAGTTGATTCAGATTTTCTTTATTCAACCCTGTTGTCAATACTGGTTTATGTATCACAACCTCAGCTATTCCTGGTCCGGCAGGCCCTTTCCAAAATCCGCTTCGCGAAAGCAGCTTCCAATTGGTAACAAAAGTGACAGGAAGAATTGGCACTTGTTTTTGGATGGCAATTGCAAAAGCACCCGATTTAAACGGGGCCAGTTTGGGAGCGTATTTAGATATTGTACCTTCCGGAAATATTACAAGAGGGTTACCTTTATCAATTTCCTGTGATATAGTTTTCAGTGCTTTTATAGCTCCTGTCCGATTTTCCCGGTCGACTAAGATGTTCATTCCTGAAGTATAATAAATGTGGAACAAAGGCCATTTTTCAATTTCCTTTTTCCCGGTAAAAACAAAGTAGTTATCGAAGATGATATAAAGACAAAAAATATCCAAATAGGAACTGTGGTTCGGACAAATAATATAGGCGCCATTTTGTGGGATATGGGCAGTTCCTTTTACCTTCAGACAGGCACCTGCAAAAAGAAGTAGAAAAAAAGCATGTATCCTCATTGCGGTAAATGCCTTGGGAAACCGCTTTGGCTCGGAAAGAAGATAATACATGATGGGATATGAAATAATAAGGGACAGCACAAAAACAATAAGATAATATATTTTGAAAATAACCCGGAAGGGGAATAGAAGGTAGTTCATATTATATTTAGTTGTTTCGGTTTTAAGATTATCAACAAGTTAACATTAGAAAGAAACGCATAAGCAAAATCACAGAAGCGCCCAAAGTATAAACAAAAAAGAACGCCACAGATTCATAGATTAATTTGGGTTATTTTCGTAATTATGAAAGTTTAATCTGTGAATCTGTGGCTGAATATTTTTTTTACCAGAAAACTATGCTGTAGTTTTAGTTTTACCGGCATTTGGCAAATCTGCCTGAATATTTCTTCGAGCAAACATAGCCCCACCAAGTGCTCCCATAAAGATAGAATCGGTATGGATGTTTATTTTTATATTGTCGCCATAGTTTTCTTTTACAAGCTGCCCCAGGTATTTTATTACTGCCGGATTTCTGGCAACACCGCCTGTAAATGTAAATTCATTAAATACACCACCTGAACGGGCTATAAGTGACATAGCACGCATAATGATGGCTTTATGGAGTCCGCCTAAAATATCTTCACGTTTTTCTCCAAGGTTGGTGAGTTCCCGAAGTTCTGCTCCTGCAAATACGGTACAGGTAGAGCAAATAGTTACTTCCTTTTCAGCTTTCATCGCCATAGGTCCCAGCTCATTAAGTGATATGCTCATTTCATCTGCAATATAACCAAGGTAGCGTCCGCAACCGGCAGCACAACGGTCGTTCATCTGGAAACTTGTTACCAATCCATATTTATCTACCTGTATGGCTTTTGTATCCTGCCCGCCAATATCCAATACGGTCCTTGTTTCCGGGAAAACAGCATGTGCTCCAAAAGCATGACATAAAATTTCGGAACGGATGCAGTCCTGTGGAAATGGCAAAAGCGCACGTCCGTAACCTGTTCCTGTCATGTTAGCAATATTAAACTCTATTTCTGATATTTCATCAATATGTTCACGCAATGTTTCAGAAACACGGTCAAAGTTTCCTTTGAGTAAATTCATTTCCACATCAAAATTCACACTGGCATTATCGGGCATTGTATCTGGCAGATTTTTGTATTTATCTTTCAATTCATCCATTGCCTTGTGAATGAGTTCCTGAAAGTTAAACTGGATACGTTCATTTTCTGCCGGACTGATACTTTTGTCCCACACTGTCATTAAGGGTTCAAACAAAGACATGTCCAATTTGTTCACTTCTTCATTATACTTTTCTGAAACAATATCACGGAAAAACTGATTTTTAGCCCCTAGGTTATTATAGAGGTAATCCTGTTTAATCAGTGGCTTAAATGCTCTCCGTATGTTTCTCAGATAGCCAATAATCTCTTCTTTCTTTTTTTCATCTTTGAAAAAAGTATCACAGGTTTTCAATAACTCTTCTCCTAATTTATCTAAACGAACTTTAAATTGTTCATATTGAAAAACACTTTCCAGGTCTGTAATATATTTTTTATATTCAGGTTTGGCTTTAATTTCATCTTCAAGTTTTTTGCGAAGTACTGAAAATCTGGCATTATAAATAGCCTCGTCACGTGCTATATCGGCAGCAACGGAGTAGTTTGCACGTGTATTTGTAATGCCCCGGCCAATGATTTCATCTGCTTCATTGATGATTACCGCTTTTGATGTGGTGGAGCCAAGGTCAACTCCGAGATAATATTTACTCATTGAACTTTATTGTTTGTTTGTTAATTATTTTGACAGGAAGATTATGTTCCGTGTATGTAGGTATAATGTTAGTCTGTAATTATCAATTTGTCTACAGTACTTGTCTTATTACCTTCTGTTAACCTGATAAAGTATAATCCATTAGGCAGATTGTCTCTATGAAGTGTGACAGTCTGTCCGGAAATGTGGTTTATTTGTTTTACTATTTGACCATATAAATTAGAAACGGTCAGGGTAGCATCCTTAAAGTATTTATCTAATTGCAAGGTAGCTTGCGATGAAAAAGGATTAGGAAAAATATTTAAGGCAATATTGTTTTCTGTTGATTTATTTATGTTAACACTGCATGTATAAGTACAATATGTAATGCTACCAGCAATAGTTCCGGTATTTAGATCAATATTTACTCCAGTCTGGTCACAAAAATCAAATGTTCCGGTCATTGTTCCCTCATTCCATGTGTTATTACCAATACAAAATTTCCCCGAACCGTCTACTATATTTCCATTGTACCAGTCATTTTGTATACCAACATATCCGTTATTAGTAAATGTTGCCGGGCTTGCAAGTGTATCTGTATTTGAGAAATCATAAGAAACATTGATATTTCCTGAACTTGAATTTGTAAAAGTTTTTGAGTTGCAGAAATCATTTGTATTTAATGTACCGGTATTTGAAACCGTATCAACATTTAGAAAATTAGCGGATATAATAGTGCCACCATTATTTATGGTGCCCCCTGTATTATTCATAAATTGTTGTGCATTTATTGATGCTCCGCTGTTATTTGTTACTGTTCCGGAGTTTAATAAACTGTCTGCCTGAATGGTGCCGCTATTAACTATAATTCCTGAGGTAAAAGGTGCTCTTGCCACATTAAAAGTTCCGTTCACTGTGAGTGTTGCTGTTCCGCTGGGAAAATTAAGAGCAAAAACTCTCATCGCAGAATTGCCATTTAAAGTGCCAGATGAACCGATGGTAACAGAACCGGAAGAATGGCTATAGTCCATATCTAAGGTAACAGTATGATTTATCACCACTGTACCTGTTCCCATTGGTGGTGGACCGCCCCAAGTAGTGGGACTTGACCAGTTCCCGTTAGCAACAGTAGTTTGTGCAGATGAGTTATTGCTTATACTTAATAAAAAAAGTATTGCAGTTAGAATTGTTTGCGATAAAATTTTCATGTCGAATGTTTATATTTTTAAATTAAAAAATGACTTATTTCATGGTGTGTTCTATATCATTTATACTGAATCAGCCTGCTTCTATTCCATCTCTTTTTAAGATAATTTTCCGTTGTTCGAGCATTTGGAAGTATGATTCCAAGCGGTTTTTGATATTGGCATAAGAAAAATAGCGGGGATCAACTAAATCGCTTTCTATAAAACCAACCGGTACTCCACATCTTTGTTCTATTTCACGCATAATCATCAACTGACCTGCAGAGAAAGAGTTACAGCTCTTGATTGAATTAATAAGAAATCCGTCTGCTTTATACTCTTTTACATATTTTTCAATCAATCCTACACGTTGTGGCAGATTCATGTTAGTGTAGCAGCCCATACAATATTTTGCTAAACTTTCCAATGGTTCTGTAGGGTCATGACGGAATCCCAAATCATATACTCCTCCCACTTTGGTGTAAGACGAAGCTACAATTACAGCCCCCATATCATAAAATATTTTCCAGAATTCACGGAAGTTTGTCCAGTTAGGAGGCCCCTCCATTACTAAACGGAACTTTTGTTCTTTGATTTCCCCTTCAGGAGTCACAGGTCCAAGACCAAGTCGCATCCGCTCCTGAACTTCATTCCATAGCTCTGTATAATATTCAACTGCGGCAGTTGTTCCCCTGAATGCAGTGAAAATAGGGCCAATATAATACACACCGGCAAAGTATGCATCAATAGGTGTAGGAACATTTTTAGCACTTTCCAGAACCTTTACTAATAAATCTTCTGCTTTTGCTGAATTTTTCATCATTTCAGACAAGCGGGCAGGATCATATTTTTTGCCTGAAACCTTCTCCATTTTAGGGATTACATCTTCTTTTAGCTGTTTTACCATATAATCGATTTGATCTTTGGTAATTTGTCCATCCTCCTGATAGGGGGTGTGCAGCATTGCAACGGGTACTCCAGGATATAATCGTTCCAGGTTTTCGAACCATTTCAGAAAGGTGAAACATCCTGTATAACTGAGCAAGAGTAAATCCGGGCTTGGCAGCTTTTCCCCTGTAGGTCCTATGTTTCCGTTTAACATCATTCCTATATCGCATTTAACGTAGGTACATACATCTTCAGAAAACCCTATTTTTTCAGCATCCTTTATAAACGATGCCGATTTTTTTCTCATCCCTGATTGTAATGCATTAATTTCGGGATATACAGGAAGCATATCAAAAGAAAGTATTAATTCTGTGATGTTTCCCGGAACAAAAGTGTACACAACTTTTTTTCCTAATTCTTTTGCTTTGCTTAAATCATGAAATTGTTTTGCAAGCATGTCTTTCTGTAGAATCATGCTTTTTTCTTTTATTGCTTCAGTGGGTGCTGCCATGTCAATTTTATTTTTTTAAGTTATATGTTTCACGCTTCAAATTCAACATTTAGAAACAAATCTGAAATTTGAACCCTGTTAGCTCACGAACTTTTTAAGCCCATAGTTTTATTGAATCGGAAAATGTTCCAGCCTGTTCTTTAATGACTTTGAACTGCCCTGTATTTTCATGAAACTGGAAATTGATGTGAGGGATTCCTGCGGCATCACATTCCTTTTGCATTTCAGGTCGGTCTAATAATGCAGGGTCACAGAAACTTGCTGCGGAAAATATGACTCCGTCTGCATTTCTTTTTTGAGCTAAATCAACCAATCTTTTTCCTTTTGGGTTTCCAACATCATAATATGCCGATGAAAAAGTACTTTGATTGATGTATGCACTGGAAAGAGCTGATAGTGGAGAATTACTGTTTTCATTAATATCTCCCTGAATCCATCTGGAACCGAGCATAAAATCATCATCAACAATATAACATCCCGCCATTTCTATTGATTTTATTAAGCCTACAGGAGGTTGTTCACAAAAAGAGCCGGAAACAACCACACGGATATTGTCCATTGGTTCTCCCCGCTCATTACTGATATATTCAACCACCTGGGAAAGAATTTCATTATGTTCTTCAACAGGAATAACAATTCCTGCCCTTAGAATATGATATGTTTCAACAGCCGATAATCTCCATGGATATTGCTGACGAATAGCATAAATAGCTTCAATCAGTTTTCTGTTTTTATTATAGAGTTTAATGGCTTTGTTTAGTTTTTCGTCAGTTACTTTTATCTTATTGATGGCATACATATCTTCCATCACTTTTTCCATTTCCTGTATATAGAAAACGCCTCCTGTTTGTGGTTCAAAATTCTGAGGATAGTCAAAATATCTTTGAAATTTTCCCTTTTGTGAAAGTTTAAACATCCCGGAGAGGTTTCTTACACAGTCGCAAATTGCAGGAAACATAAAACCGTCAAAATTATCTAAGTTTTTATCAAGAGCCAATTCTATTATACCGCGTGGAAAATGGCATATATAGGATTGATAGTATGCATCACCTTTAATAATTTGTTTTCTGTCGCCTGAACCCATTATTCCAACAGGCAGCCCGTTGGCTGCATGGATAATCTCCCGTGGAACATAAATTGGTAAATAACCAACAAGTATTCTATCTGATTTTTCTGCTTTCCATTTTTTCGCATGTGTAAAGTTCAGGTCAAAAGAAAGTGCCTCACACTCTTTCAGAATGGTATCGAATGATTTCATTTAGAGAATAGTTTTTTAGCAAAATAACCTTTCTCACTTCTGAAATACTATGATATGAATCATAATTTTTTTTTGCCCATTTCAATAACTTCGCCATAAATCGAAAGAGCATGAATGGTGAAATTGGAGTGCTTATTCTTGCAGGTGGAAAATCAGAGCGAATGCTTTTCCCAAAGCCGTTTCTTTTATACGAGGGCAAAACATTTCTGAGAAAAATAGTTGATGAATACAGGAGTGCGGGAGTAAATAACATTTTCTTAGTGTTAAATAAGGATTTATGTTTTGGCAGATGGGAGAAAGATGTGAGTCAAATAAAGCCATTTGTAACAATAATTCAAAACGCGGATTCCGAGTTAGGAAGAACTCATTCCTTAAAAATTGGAATAGAAAGAATGCTCAACTTCGATTTCTGTTTTATTCAAAACATTGATAATCCAAATATAAGTGAAAAATTAATTGGGGATATGATTCAATTTCGAAATAAGAAGGATTATATATCTCCTGTCTATAATGGAAAATCAGGACATCCGGTTTTAGTTTCGAAAAAAATAGTTCAACATCTTAATCGGCTTCACGATGAGAATTTTAATTTAAGAAATATACTTGCCGGTTATTCTAAGCAAACTATAGAAGTAAATAATTCCGATATTTTGGCCAACGTGAATACTGTTGAGGACTATAAGAGACTTTCAAAAGCCTACTAAAAATAGTATAACCGTGGTACAAAAAAAATCAAAAAAACTAATTTATATGGCGAAATCAATTTCCGGCAAACATCAAAAAAAGAGAGTGGCTGTTGTAACAGGTGCTGTAAAAGGAATTGGTGAAGCAATTGCAAAAAAATTAACCAGGGAAGGTTGTTTTGTTGTGGCTATAGATATTGATGAGTTAAACGGAAAAAAACTTATAGCAGAATTTGGAAAAGATAAATTATGCTTTATAAAGGCTGATATTGCCCACGAAAAAGAAGTTTGTCAGTTGTTTGAAAAAGTAATTGATAAATATAAGCAGGTGGATATATTGGTGAATAATGCAGGCGTTATCCGCGATAACATGATTTGGAATATGTCTATTGATGATTTTGATACAGTGATGAATATAAATTTGAAAGGTACCTGGCTAATGTGCCGTGAGGCTGCAAAACTTATGAAAAAACAAAATTCGGGGCGAATCATTAACATAGCTTCACGTGCATGGCTTGGAAACAGGGGACAATCTAACTATTCAGCATCAAAAGCCGGTGTGGTTGCAATGACAAGGGTGCTTGCTCTTGAGCTTGGAAAATACAATGTTTTGGTGAATGCTATTGCTCCCGGATTAATCGATACACCTCTCACTAAAAAATTAGAAACAGATGTTTTGCAAAAACTGATTGAAGCACAACCAACAAAATCAATGGGGAAACCTGATGATATAGCAAATGTTGTAGCGTTTCTGGCTAACGAAAAAACACAGTTCATCACAGGACAAACACTATATGTGGATGGAGGGAAAAGTATAGGGGCTGGAATTTGATAATTAATAAAATTGGAGAGTTGGAGATTTGGAGAATCCTGACCTGTCGTCAGGACAGGTTGGTGAGTTAAAGATTCTACAATCTCCAAATTAATAAATCAATAAATCAACAATTTATGTATGAAACCAATAACCATCAAAATAAATAAAAGGGAATATCATTTTTTAGCGGATGAACATGAGATGTTGTCGAATGTTATTCGTAAAAAAGCCGGATTGACTGGAACAAAAATTGGCTGTGAGCAGGGAAGCTGTGGAGCATGCACTGTTTTAATGGATGGAAAGCCTGTTTTAAGTTGTATTACACCTGCACATCGCTGTAACAATGTAGAAGTAACAACCATTGAGGCACTTTCTAAAAATGGAGAACTTCATAAGTTACAGCAAAAATTTGTTGAAAAAGGAGCTGTTCAATGTGGGTTTTGTACGCCAGGGATGGTAATGACGGCACTTGATTTTGTCGAAAACACTCCTTCTCCCTCAGTTGAAGAAATCAAAGGTGCATTGTCAGGAAATCTTTGCCGTTGTACAGGATATAAAAAAATTGTTGAAGCTGTTGCAGAGTATGTGACGGAAGTTAAAAGTTTAAAGCCCGAAGTTGAAAGTTCTGATAATTGCCGGGAAAAAAAGTTGAAAGCGGTTGGTTTGCCAAGACCTTATATTGAAGCTGAAAAGAAAGTAAAAGGTGCTGCTGAATATGCTGATGATATTGACTTAAAGAATGTGCTGCATTGCAAGTTCCTGAGAAGTATACACCCCCATGCAAAAATTGAAGATATTGATTATTCAGAGGCATTAAAAATTCAGGGGGTGCATTATATTGTTACCGGAAGAGAGTTGCCTGTAAAATTTGGAGTGCTTCCCATTTCACAGGATGAAACAGCTATTGCTGTGGAAAAAGTGAGATATGTTGGTGAAATTATTGCAGCTGTGGCAGCAGATACAGAAGAAATTGCTGTTGAAGCATGTAAACGTATCAGGGTGAAATATACTCCCATTAGGGAATTTCTGACAATAGACGAATCGTTAAATGACATTGGTGCCAACGAAAAGATTCATGAATATGGAAAATTTAATAACAATATTCATAAGAAGGCGGAACTTCGTTTTGGTGATCAGCAGCAGGGTATAAAGGAGTCTGACGTTACAAGTAAAATGTTTTTTGAATTTGAAGGCATTAATCATGGTTTTACAGAGCCTCATGCTGCAACTGCTTATTGGGATGAGAACGGGCTAACGATAATTACAGCTACTCAGGTGCCGCATTATCTGCACCGTGCATTGGCAAAAGTAATGGAAATACCACTAAGCCGTGTACGTGTTATAAAACCTTATGTTGGTGGCGGGTTTGGCGGAAAAGGAGATCCCTTTCCGCATGAAATAATAATCTCTCATCTTTCCAGAAAAATGGGTTGTCCGGTACGTGTCCGTTTATCACGTGAAGAGGTATTTTTAACAAATCATGGAAGGCATCCTTCCCGAATGTCTGTTGAAATGGGCATCTCAAAAGATGGTACTTTAAAAGTGCTCGATGCTGATATTGCTATTGATGGTGGTGCTTATGGCAGTTTTGGTGTGGTAACTTCCTACTATAATGGAGTATTGTTACAGGCCCCTTATAAATTAAATAATTTTGGATTCAGAACTTTTAGGGTTTATACCAATAAACCTCAATGTGGTGCAATGCGCGGGCATGGTGCTGTTAATTCGCGTTTTGCTGTAGAATCACTCATAGACGACCTGGCATATAAAATCAACATGGATCCTTGTGAATTGAGGATAAAAAATTTTCTGGATTCAAATACGCTCACCGTGGGCCAGTATCGGATCACTTCCAATGGAAGCAGGGAATCATTACAGAAAGTGATGGAGCAGTCGGATTGGGAAAAACGTTTTAAAAAATTGGAGCACGGGCACGGACTGGGTGTTGGCTGCGGCTTTTTCATTAGCGGAAGTGCTTTACCAATTATATGGAATGAATTGCCTCAATCAGTAGTTCATCTGAAGGTAGATTTTGATGGCCGGGTAGTGATTGCTTCAGGAGCCAGTGATATAGGGCAGGGGAGTGATACAATGCTTGCTATTATTGTTTCTGAAGTATTAGGTTTGAGTCTTGACAGGATAGCTGTACTTGCTGCGGACACACTTCTTACTCCCGTTGATTTAGGCAGCTATTCAAGCAGGGTAACATTTATGGCCGGCAATGCAGCAAAAGATGCGGCCGAAAATCTTAAAAAAGAAATTTCATCTTCAATTGAAAAGAAAAAAGGTATAGCAACAGATGAATTGAATTTTTCTGAAAACAGAGTTTTCAGTAATAATAAAGAAGTTGATTTGAGCTGGAATGAAGCTATTGACATTTTAACAGCTAATCGTGGCGCAGTGAGTGTGAGTGGAAAATATATTTCACCCAAGCTGGGTGGTGATTTTAAAGGTGCTGGTGCCGGATTAAGTCCTTCTTATTCTTTTGGTGCTTGTGTTGCAGAGGTAAAGGTAGATACTGAAACAGGAATTGTAAAACTGTTAAACGTATGGGGAGCACATGATTGCGGAAAAGCAATTAATCCGCTTGCTGTGGAAGGACAGTTGGAAGGCTCATGGCACATGGGAATTGGACAGGCAATGTCAGAACAGATGAAATATTACAAAGGTCTTTTGTTGAACAACAATTTTTTAGATTACAAAATCCCTACTACTCTTGATACTCCTGAAATACACACTAATATTATTGAATCCAACGACCCGGAAGGCCCTTTTGGTGCTAAGGAATGTGGTGAAGGAGCTTTGCATCCTGTTATTCCTGCAATAGCAAATGCCATTTATAACGCGGTAGGAGTGAGAATTACAAGGCTGCCAATAAGTGCCGAAGATGTTTTAGGTCTTCTACAAATTACGAATAGAGGCGAATTACGGATGCATACAAATGCAGATTCGTGATTCGTCTGATATTAGAAAAAAGTAAATGGCAGACAAAGATTCGTAATTGGTTAAAATTCGTAATTCGTGGTATATAAATGATAAAAGAAAGATTATATCTCCAACCTGAAACTGCTGAAGAAGCGGTTAGAATGGCACATCAATATGAAAGGGATTTTCGTTTTATTGCTGGTGGAACGGATGTTATTGTAAATAAATTCCAGGGGAATGATTCTACATCCTGCCTCATTGATATTACCGGAATAAATGAGTTGAAACAGGTGATAAGAAATGGGAAGCATCTGAAAATAGGAGCTGTTGTTTCTTTGGAAGAACTATACAAACATATTGAAATTAAAAAAGAATTTCCAATACTGTCGGAGGCTGCCCGTGCGGTGGCTTCACCCGTAATACGCAAAACGGCTACTATAGGAGGTAATTTACTGTGTGAGAATCGTTGTGTGTTTTATAATCAGAGTGAATGGTGGAGGGAGGCTGCGGGATATTGTCTGAAGTGCAGTGGTGATGTTTGTATTGCTACCGGAGGGAAGAAAAATTGTTTCTCAAAGTTTGTTTCGGATATGGCTGTGGCTCTTATTGCTCTGGATGCTTGTTTAGAGGTTGTAGAATATGGGGGAAGCTATATAATCCCCTTGGAAGATATTTATACCGGTGATGGAGTAAAACCCCGGAGATTTAACAGAACATCTCTTATTAAAGCAATACATATACCGCTTCACAATGGCCAGCGTTCTGTATTTAAAAAGTTGCGTCAGCGCGAAAGCATAGAGTTCACTTCTCTTACAACTGTAGTATCGGTAAATAAATATGGAAAAATAAAAATTGTACTTGGCGGTGTTGATCCTAAGCCAATTATTGTTGAAGGAACGTCAGAGGCTAATGAGCAGGAACTTATCAGGCAGGCTGTGAAAAAGGCCAGGATAATCGATAATGATGTGTTCTCGCGGAAATACAGAAAGGAAATGGTAACTGTATTTTTAAACAACAGCTTTAAGGAACTAAAACAATAAATAAATACCAGGCTAATTTTTTTATGCTAATGAAACAGAAAGGGAAAACAAATCTTATCATAACTATAGGGTTAGCACTTTCCCTTGTCATTTTTTTTATAGATATACATACTCCTCTTGGAATTGCCGATGGCATCTGTTATATAGCCGTTATGCTCCTTTCTATGTGGTCTGATGATAAAAGGCTGACTATAATGGCTGCTGCAACAGGTACTATTCTGATAATAGCCGGCTATTTTTTTTCTCCACCAGCACCTCTCATTGCAGAACCTTATATTGCCATTACTAATAGGTTACTTTCTATAGTTGTTGTTATTATATGTGCTTTGGTGATAATCAAATACAAAAAAGTTGAACAGTTAACTATGGAACAACAGTCGGAATTAGAGGAATTAAATAAAAACTTAAAGGCTACAAATTTGCAGTTAGAAGAACGTGTCAGAGAACGAACTTCAGTTCTTGAGGGGGCACTTGTAAAACTCAAAAAATCAGAAGAAGAATTACAGAAATTATTAGCGCACGAAAAAGAGTTAAATGAACTAAAAACACGTTTTGTTTCAACGGCTTCACATGAGTTCAGAACTCCACTTACAACAATATTGTCTTCCCTTTCTCTTATTTCAAGGTATGGGGAACAAAACGATAAGGAAAAACAAAACAAACACATTGATCGGATTAAATCTGCTGTTTCCCAACTTACAGAGATTCTAAATGATATGCTTTCTATCAGCAAGCTCGAAGAAGGAAGAATAATAGTATCGTATGAAAAATTTCATGTAAACACTTTGGTATCCGGAGTTGTCAGGGAAATGCAACTTATAACAAAACCAAACCAAAAAATTGAATACGATCACTTTGGTGAGGAGGAGGTAGTGCTGGATAAAAAAATATTGCAACATATTTTGTTAAACCTTATCTCTAATTCTATTAAATTTTCCGATGAAGGCAGCGTTGTTCAGCTTGTTACTGAAGTGAACAATTTTTGTTTTAAACTTAAGGTAAAAGATTCAGGAGTTGGAATACCAGAGGAAGACCAAAAACATTTATTTAAACGATTTTTCAGGGGCAACAACGTTTCAGCTATACAGGGAACGGGGTTAGGACTTAACATAGTAGCAAAATATGTTGAAACAATGAATGGGACGGTTGATTTTACCAGCAAATTGGGCGTGGGAACTACTTTTAATATTGAATTTCAGGTAGCTTAAATTTATTTAAGATTGGTTTATACAAAAAAATAGAAGATGGCAAACAAAGTAAAAATCATGGATGGCAATGAAGCTGCAGCTTATATTGCATATAAAACAAATGAAGTTTGTGCAATTTATCCGATTACACCATCTTCGGCTATGGGTGAATTTTGCGATGAATGGTCGGCTGCCGGAATTAAAAATGTATTTGGCCAGGTTCCAAGAGTGATGGAGATGCAAAGTGAAGGTGGTGCTGCAGGAGCAGTACATGGTGCCTTACAAGGCGGTACTTTAGCTTCTACATTTACTTGTTCACAAGGATTATTGCTGATGATTCCCAATATGTACAAAATTGCGGGTGAACTTACACCTGTCGTTTTCCATATTGCAGCACGTACTTTGGCAACACATGCACTATCCATTTTTGGAGATCATTCCGATGTTATGTCTGTTCGCCAAACCGGCTGGGCAATGTTATTTAGCCGTAATTCACAGGAAGCAATGGATATGGCTCTGATAGCGCAAGCCGCTACGTTGAAAACCCAGATTCCGTTTTTGAATATTTTTGATGGTTTCAGAACTTCACATGAATTAACTAAAGTGGAAATAATACCAGATGAAGTTATTCTGGAAATGATAGACGAAGATGAGCTACTTGCATTCAGAAAACGTGCTATGTCAACGGAGAATCCCTCTATCAGGGGGACTGCTCAAAATCCGGATGTGTTTTTTCAAAGTCGTGAAGCCGCTAATAAATATTATGCTGCTGCTCCCGGTATTGTTTCGGAAACAATGGAGAAGTTTGGGCAACTCACCGGCAGAAATTATAAACTTTACGAATATTATGGACATGCAAACCCTGACAGAATAGTTATTATCATGGGATCAGGGGCAGGAGCTGTGAATGAAACTGCTAATTATTTGAATGAACAGGGAGAAGCTGTTGGATACTTGTATATACGTTTGTTTCGGCCTGTAGATGTTAAAGAATTGATTCAAAATATTCCCGGATCAGTAAAAAATATTTGTGTGCTCGACCGTTGCAAAGAACCTGGAGCTATTGGAGATCCTTTGTATATGGATGTTATAAATAGTATAGCTGAAACATGGCAGGGTGAAAAACCTAAAGTTATTGCAGGACGCTATGGACTTGCTTCTAAAGAGTTTACTCCTGCAATGGTAAAATCTATTTTTGATGAATTAAAAAAAGGTATCCCTAAAAATCATTTTACAATTGGGATCAATGATGATGTAACACATACCAGTTTGGATTATGACAAAACATTCTCATTGGAGAAACAACATTTATTCAGGGGTTTGTTTTACGGATTGGGTGCAGATGGTACTGTAAGCGCAAATAAAAATTCTATAAAAATCATCGGGGAAACCACTACTAATTATGTGCAAGGCTATTTTGTGTATGACTCAAAAAAATCAGGTTCATTAACTGTTTCACATTTACGCTTTGGAAAAAATCCTATTCAATCAACCTATTTAATTAACTCTGCCAATTTTATTGCCTGCCATCAGTTTAACTATATCAATAAATATGACATTCTGAAAGATGCTGAAAAGGGTGCTACTTTTTTACTGAATACTCCATATACTATGGAGCAGGTATGGAATAAAATGCCTCAATATGTTCAGGAACAAATTATTTCCAAAGAACTAAAATTTTATGTTGTAAATGCCTCTAAAGTGGCACGTGAAACAGGTATGGGGTCGCGTATAAATACTATTTTACAGACTTGTTTTTTTGCTGTTTCAGGAATACTTACAAGAGAAGATGCGATACAAAAAATAAAAGATGCTACCCAAAAAACATACGCTGCAAAAGGTGAAAAAGTAGTTCTTAAAAATTTTGAGGCAATTGATAAAACAATAGAAAATCTTCAGCAGATTGATTACTCAAAGTACACCGTAGGAACTGTCAAAACAGAAAAACTTGTTTCGGATAATGCCCCTGATTTTGTAAAAAATGTACTGGAAAAAATACTTTCTTTTGAAGGAGACAGTTTGCCTGTAAGTGCTTTTCCTGTGGATGGAACATACCCTGTTGGAACTACTCAGTATGAAAAAAGAAATATTGCTGATAAAGTACCTGTTTGGGATGAAGCGCTGTGTTCACAATGTGGTAAATGTTTTCTGATTTGCCCGCATGCAGCCATACGCTGTAAAGTATATAACAAAGAGCATCTTGCCGGTACCCCGGAAACATTCAAACATGCGGCTCCTGTTGGTAAAGAATTTGAAAAAGAAAAAGAAGCCTATACATTACAGGTTTCTGTAGAAGATTGTACTGGCTGTAATTTATGTGTTGAATATTGCCCAATGACAAGCAAAACGGATGTTAAGCATAAGGCAATAAATATGCAGGAGCAACTGCCTTTGAAAAAAACTGAAATAAAAAATTGGGAATTCTTTTTGTCGATTCCCGAAATTGACCGTTCTCGCGTGAATAAGAATACAGTAAAGGGTACACAGTTGTTACAACCTTTATTTGAATTCTCAGGTGCATGTTCCGGTTGTGGCGAAACACCTTATGTAAAGCTCTTATCACAACTCTATGGCGACAGGATGGTGGTTGCAAATGCAACAGGATGCTCATCCATTTACGGTGGCAACCTGCCAACAACACCATGGACAGTCAATAAGGAAGGATACGGACCGGCATGGGCAAATTCATTGTTTGAAGACAATGCTGAATTTGGACTTGGAATAAAAATGGCGTATGATAAAAAAACAGAGATTGCAAAAGCAATACTGGAAAACAATAAAGATAGTATTGGTGAAAGTTTTGTAAATGAACTATTAAATGCCGACCAAAGTTCAGAAGCAGGCATTCGTAAACAACACATGGCCATCAAAGAACTTCGTAATCGTATTACATCAATAAATAGTTTTGAGATGAAGCAATTGAACCTTGTTGCTGACCATCTTTTAAAAAAATCACACTGGATTATTGGTGGCGATGGATGGGCTTATGACATTGGTTTTGGCGGTTTAGACCATGTGCTTTCGACAGGGGAGAATGTAAACATTATTGTACTTGATACAGAAGTGTATTCCAATACGGGAGGACAAAAATCAAAGTCGACACCTATTGGTGCAAGTGCAAAATTTTCAGTAAACGGAAAAGAGAATTCGAAAAAGGATTTGGCATTACAGGCCATAGCACACGGTTCGGCATACGTTGCACAGATAGCAATGGGTGCAAATGATGCACATGCAATTAAAACTATACAGGAGGCAGAAGCCTTTCCGGGAACATCTATTGTAATAGCCTACAGCCATTGTATTGCTCATGGTTATGATATGGCAAATGGTGCGAATCAGCAGGAAAATGCTGTAAAATCAGGATATTGGCCGTTGTTCCGTTACAATCCGTTAAAGCCAAAAGGCGAACGTTTCTCATTGGATAGCAAAGAGTCGGCCTTGCCATTGAAAGATTTTCTATACAATGAAACCCGCTTCAACACTTTGGTTCGTCAAAATGCGGAACACGCAGCTGATTTACTTTCAAGAGCGGAGAGCGGAGTAATCAGCCGTTGGGAACGTTTGCTGGCATTGAAGGCATTATAGAAGTAGCAGGGGCGTAATGTTTCCCCTGCCACCAGTTTTTCTCAATGAGTTTTTTATCAATCCTGTCTACCACTTCAAAGTTTTTTATCCCTCCCCAGTAAGGTGCTATTAGCAAGTGTTTTGGCGATTCGCTGGTAAAACGTTCAATGATAATATCGGGACGTAAGAGGGTGATAAATTCAGCAATCAAATCAACATATTGTTCTAAGGTTGATAAATTAAACATTTCAGGAGTTTCCCTATATTGATGAGCCATTACAGTATGTTTTACAATCTGTAGCTGATGAAGTTTAAGTGTGTTAATAGGTAACCTGGATAGTTCTTTTGCATGATTCAACAGTTCTTCTTTGCTTTCTCCCGGTAAATTTAAAATCATGTGTGCTCCAAGATGCAGCCCTTTGTTGTCTGCCATTTTATAGGCGGCAATTGTTTCTTCAAAAGTATGACACCTGTTAATGAGTTTTAAGGTTCTGTTTAAGGTGCTTTCCACACCAAATTCAAGCGACACAAAATGGGTTTTGGCAATTTCTGATAGCATATCAATTATTTCCGGATTGATACAGTCCGGCCTGGTGCCAATTACAAGACCTGTTATATCCGGGTAACGGAGCGCCTCCATGTACATATTCCTTAATAGGTCTACTGAAGCATAGGTGTTGGTATATGATTGGAAATAAGCAAAATATTTTTGTGCGGTATATTTTTTTGAAAAAAATAAAATACCCTCTTCTAATTGCTGAGAAATAGTTTTTATTGGTTTACAGTAACCGGGGCTGAATGTATTATTGTTACAATAGGTGCATCCACCAATACCTTTTGTTCCGTCTCTGTTAGGGCAGGTAAAACCTGTATTTAAAGAAATCTTCTGCACACGCTGATTGAAAGTTTTTTTTATAAAAGAACTGTAATCATTGTAGCGTTTGTTGTTTTGAAAAAGCATTGTTTTCATTTAGCGTAATTAGTCATATTATGCAAATTGATTTTGTGATTAATCTTGTTTCCTGTCTTCTTTTGGCGGAAGACTACTCTTTGGATGCTAAAGATTTATAAATGTGGATCATTGTAATTTATGAATGTTTTGGGGGGTATTAATTATTGCTCCACAATTATTTTCTGTATTTGAACGGATTGTTCTGTTTGTATTGTAACAAAATATATCCCCGAAGGTAAATTGTGCACATCTATTTTTATTTGTTCTCCTTTTTTAAAAATACCTGATGCGATAGTTTCTCCAAAAATATTTATTACAGAAAATCTTGCTGTTTTATTTTGAACATCAGTTGCAAGAAAAATAAAATCAGTGGCTGGGTTGGGATAAATCTGCACGTTTGATTCTAAGTCCGTGTTATTGACCGAGTTGGTGTTGTATTCTATTTCCAAAAATTTAGGCGAATGCTTTGCTTGCAGCGGAATGATCTGGCTTGGAGTTAAATTAGTTACATTTTCGTTGATGTCCGTTAGTGTAACGGATATTGGCATAGTGCTTAACGTGATCGTATAATTTAATGTCTGTGCGTCAAAGATGGAGGGTGTTAAGGGTTCGCTTAATGGGTTGAAAAAAATGTACAATTCTTTATTATTGCTGCCCGAAATGAATTTTTCAACCCAGATAGTATTAAAAGAATTAAGTGTACCGCTTACGTGTGATGAGTAATTGTACATGTTTAATTTTGAGAGAAGCAAAGCAGTTGCTTTCATCGATCTGCTTGCCGAACCGTCCGGTTTTAAAGAACCCCATTCCCTTTCTCCTACGGGGCCTCTGGGAATAACTTTCAACGGTGAAATACCTGATAGAACAGGAGTCCCATTATATGTCAATGTTTTTTTTATTGTTAATTCCTGAATCATATAAGCAGCGTCTATTTTATCAATGGTATCAGAAATTGCTGGCAGGTTATTGCTCGGGGGAGTATGTTCCGTATCAAACATTGGTTTTGACTGCCAGCCAACAGAATCAAGTTTCTGACGTATTGATAAAATACCCGGAATGCCAGCATATCTATTGAATATGGGTGCTGTTATCGGGGAATAGCGTGTACTATATTCGTGAAATGCCCAGTAATCAAACTTGGCGTGATTGGTTGTGTCTAAAAAATATTCCACCATCTGCATCATCACTTGCATTTGTGGATATCCTTGGCTATTTGGTGGCACATCAAAAAAATATTCAAAACCGTGAGTGCCAACCATAATATCAGGATATTTAATTTTTACACTGTCGTAAATATTATTTTGGGTTGTAAGCAACTGGCTTAATGTCAAAGTGCCAAGAAGCAACTCTGTGGATGGCTCGTTGAACAATTCTATGTATTTTATATTGGCAGCAATTTTATAACGATCTAGAAACCAACCAACAAAACTCACAAAATCAGTAATATCCTGATTGGTATAAGTATTATTTGCCCCTGTGGGTATTGCCGAAAACATTGGTCTCATGCTCCATCCATTCAGAGTAAATTTATTGACAAATGTATCCAAATCATAACTGTCAGAGTTAAGGAAAACGGTAGAGGAAAAATTTCCATTTATGTCTTTATTAGTTCTTATCCGGAATTTTACATTTTTTTCAAGTTTTAAAGTATCATTAATAGCAGATATTTGTTTTGACCCATCCGTATCAAGAATAGTCATGTATGCTTCTGTACCCCATCGGATGCTGTCGGCATCAAAAGAATAGCTAGTTGATTGGGCGAAGCAACCAGCTATGCTCGGAAAGAAATAGGTCCCGATAAAAATCGAGATGAGCAAAAGTTTGTCGTTGCGGTTCATCGATTCTGTTTTACGGTAAAAAACTCACTCGCAAATGTAAATAAAAATCGGTTACTGGATTACAAAACACCAGCTTCACAATACAGGCTTGCCGCTTGAGTTATGAATATATTAACATATTTCAACAAAAAGAAAAAAAGAAGCAAAAAAAGAAAAATGTACAACAACAAAAACAAACTTAACTTTAACTCTTTTCTGTCCTAAGGATTGGGTACATTATAGTCTAAAAAATTGATATTTCTCTATTTAGTTACACTTTGTTTTGTTATACTCTTCCTTAACAAAAGGGTTATCAAATACCTGGAAGGTTAAATAAGGTGAACCAAATAATTTACAATACCTTTCATGGTTTAATTTTTCTGCTTTTTGCAACGCTGTTACAAAGGTACGTGATTTGTAAAGTTCAGGCAGTTGGGCACAGTAGGATATATAGGCAAACAAGAGTTGCTCATTTGCTTCGTCTTTTCTGACAAAATCGTTTAACAGGCTGGCTGCAAATTTATAATCTTTGAATCGTGCGAATACATAAGATAATTTGAGGTTATTCTGCCAGCTTGATTCTTTTAAATTGTAGAATGATTTCACCCTTTCAGTACAAGCCTGTATAATTGGTTCTGTACCTTCTTCTGTATTTTTTTCATCAATAACCTTAAACTGCCATTCAATATTTAAAGCATCTACCAGCTTTTTGGGGATATCGCTTTTATAAAGTGCATCAATATGACTTTGCATTGCCGATATATCCTTAGAATCGCCAACGCTGGTATCTAATTTTACAGCACAATAAATGGTGTTATAGGATGCATAACTATTTGCAGGATCAAGGGTAACAAGCTTTTTTAGCTGTTCGTAATCATTTTCATTGACAGTATTGTTTTTAGCCATAGACTTTAATACTATCTGGTTATTCAGTAAACCTGAATATTTAGCTTCGCTTGGAATTTCAAGTTTGTCAAATGCTTCGGGAGTATATTTCTTTTCGCGTACCTGTTTGCCTATATAATACTGTATTTTATAGGCCAGTTTAATATCTTTCTTTTTGGCAGCCTGGTTGAATTTACTTACAGAAAATTTTTCCTCTTTTGGTCCGCTGATGTCGTAAACAACATCCATAACAATTTCACCAAAACGTTGTTTGGATAAAAATGGCTCAAGCTCTTCAGAAAGCCCCGGTTTGGTATTTATTTCATGAATAGCCTGCTCCTTGCTCATTTTGGTTAGTGTATCATACTGAGTGCCTTCCATGGTCATTTTAAAAAGTTCCCACGAATCATTAGTTTTGATGGTTGTAACAACATCCTGCTTTTGCAGCTTTCCGAGAGCCTTAATAATACTTTCTGAGCGTTTTTTTTGAAGTTTTACATTGGATTCAGCGTCACCTTCAATAGAAGAATATGCGGTGATGTATAATCCATTAATAATAAAATCAGGCTCCTGCAAAGCATTTAAAAAAGGCTCAATATCGGTTTCTTTGTAGTCATATTTGTTTTTTTCAAACGGAAGGGTAAAATTCAATAAAGCATCCTCAGCTTTAGGTGAAAATAATGGTTTAAGATAGGCATTCGTATCCGGCATCAACAGCATTTTAAGTGTTGTAGTGGCATCCTGGTCGCCCTGCTCAATGTATGATTTTACAAGTGTTTTGCATAATTTGCCATTTTGTATAACAAGCAAATTCATTTCGTAAGTTGTATCTGTTTTAAGTCCTTTGGGGACAATTCCCAGCTGTATATCCAATTTATCAATTTTTGCTTTTTTGTCTGTCTTCTCCGGTTTAACACGATTTTTACTTAACAACTTATCTTTTTTAACCGTTTTTGATAATACCCCTTTACTTAATAAGTTGTTGTCCATAATATTATAGTCAGGCTTTTCATATTGGGCACGCTGAATAATATCTACAGCAAGGCCATCTGTTGGCTTTGCAATTAGTTTCATGAGTGTTTTCAGATTATCATACTTCAGGAATATTTTTCCATCTTCTACATATAATCCTCTTACAAGTCCATCGTAATCTTTGAATTTTTCACAATTTTTACAGGCTTTGTCGTCCGGAGCCTTTATCTTTTTGTTTTTCTTGGTATAGCGTACTTTCAGCTCTTTTCTCTTTTTCACTCCCGGGTTGAATGTATTGAAACTGCCGAACACCACAGAAATAAATGCTTTTTTGCCTGTTTCATCTAATTTTACACTTGGACTTGCATATACATAGTTTCCATTTTTTATAATGTTTGGTTCTTTTTTACCCGTTTGCCATTTTGCAACAGCAGTAGCTGCAACTTCCTGGGGAGTCATATTCTTTTTATCTTTAGTAATTGGCACAGTTAATACTATTTCTTCGGCATTTCTGGTTCCTCCAATAGAAATTACACGCTTTGCAGTAGTTTTGTATTTGCCTTTGCTGTTTTCTAAATTAGCTTTTCCCTGTTTTGCAATATATTCAGCCTGAATGGTACTTGCTTTTGCCAGCATGTCATTATATGCAAGTGAATCAATACCATTTTCGATACGTACTCTGTTTAATTCATCCAATACAAGTTTGGCTGTGGTTTCAATGTCAAAATCGTTTTTTACTTCTTTATCTAAAGGAGAATTTTGTGCAGTAACATGAACAGCTATGAGGGTAATAAACAGAATAGAAATGATTCTTTTATACATTGTGTATTT
Organism: Bacteroidota bacterium; assembly: GCA_023251835.1. Classification (GTDB taxonomy): domain Bacteria; phylum Bacteroidota; class Bacteroidia; order 2-12-FULL-35-15; family 2-12-FULL-35-15; genus 2-12-FULL-35-15. The sequence continues at coordinate 40,438 of JAHEXZ010000015.1, forward strand.
TTGCTATGTAAGTGTGTATGGCAGCAAAAATATTTTTTAGGTTCCAAACAGGAAAATATATTGTTAATCTTTTATGAACAAAAAGAATTTTTATTCACGAAATTTATATTGCTTGGGTGTAAGTTTTTGAAAATCAAGTAATTGATTTTTTTTGTTTTTCGAAAAAAACAATTGCTGCAGGAGGGATTTTTTAATTATTCCCCAAAACTCGCAAACCTTATCAGGGGATTATTACCGGCAATGAGGATATGAACGAAAAAGAAGCGATTGAATTTTACAATCAGCGGGGAGATGCGGAGAACTCCAATCGTTATATGCTCAACGATTTTAACTTACATCATCTGCCTTTTATGGATATGGATACCAATACCGTTTATATGTACTTTACGGCCATGTGCGCAACTTTGTTTGAGTAGATGAAAAAGGTGTTGGTAAAATTTTATCTTGCATCAGCATACCATTTTGCCAACAAGTGAGGCGAAACACCTGTCAGGTATAATTTTTTTATCAGAATCCATTGCATCCTCGTTTTGAAGAATCCTGTCTCGATGTGCCTTCGAGCTGAAACAATTAGTTTTGGAAATTTTATCTGCTTTACTTTGAACTGTTTTTTCATTCTGATAGAAAAATCATAATCCTCCATGATTGGAATTTCTTTGAAGCCGTCTAATATTTCAAAAACATCTTTCTTTACAAATATTCCATTGTCGCCATAAAAAATACATCTGTCGGATTGTTCACGATTCCTGAAAAACCTAAAATTCAAAATTATTCCAAGCTGTTTTATTTTTTTGTTGTGCGAGTCAAACTCATTGGCGAACCCGCCACCGTCAAACCCATCTTTCAATTGATTGCATATAGCGGTAAGCGCTCCATCGGGTACAAACATATCTGCATGAACAAAAAAAAGAATGCTGCCTTTTGCGTGCTTGGCTCCCTCGTTCAACTGTTTCGCTTTTCCTTTTTCGCAATGAATCACTTTAGCGTATTTGCCTGCTATTTCAATTGTGGTATCTGTACTTCCCCCGTCAGCAACAATGATTTCTTTTTGTGATTTACAGGAAAGTTTATTCAGTTGAAGAAGTGTATTCTCAATAGAAGACGATTCATTGTATGTGGGGATGATTATGGAAATCATTCTTTAGTGCGTAAAAATCGTGTGAATGCCTTTTTTACAATTTCGGAATAAGTGGGGTAAGCAAAAATTGTATCGGCAAAATTTTCAGCGGGAATTTTATTGTTAATCGCTACAGTTAAGATTTGTATCCATTCTCCCGCATGCGCTCCAATTGCATCAGCGCCAATGACAAGATTTTTAGAATTAAAAATTACTTTTAAAAACCCGATTGTATTTCTATCGGTAATAAAACGATCAATGTTTGCGTCCACTTTGAAAACTGAAATTTCATTTCCAAATTTTTCTCGCGCTTCTTTTTCGGATAAACCTACATGTGCTATTTCAGGTTCAGTAAAAATTGCCCAAGGCAGTGCGCTTAAATCATTTTCTTTTTTATTCCCATTCAGGATATTTTCAATTACACTATTTGCCTGATAGGACGCGGTGTGAGTGAATTTAGGATAAGTTGCAACATCTCCACAGGCATAAATATGGGGAGTGGATGTCTGCAAATAGGAATTTGTTTTGATTCCATTTTCTGAAAATTCCACACCCGATTTTTCCAAATCAAGATCGAAAACATTTGGATGCCTACCAGCAGCAAGAAAAATACTTTTGGCAGAAATTTCTTTTTCTTTTCCGTCTTGAAAATATGAAACAAAAGTTGTTGCTATTTCTTTTCTAACACCTTTCAACTCGGCTGAACAAATAATTTTAATTTCTTCTTTTTTAAAAATGTCAATGATGATTTTGGCTGCATCATCGTCAACTGGTTTTAAAATTCTCGGATTACGGTCAAGGATGGTAACCTTGCTTCCGAAACGAGCAAGCGCCTGTCCGAGTTCAGCAGAGATTACTCCCCCGCCAATGAAAATAATTGATTCAGGAAGTTCTCGTATTGACCAGAAATTTTCATTGTGAAGAAACTCAACTTCTTTTCCCACCGAGACATTTACTTTTTGCGGTGATGAACCAGTGCAAATTACAGCGTATTTAAAATTCAAAACTTCATCACCGATGGCAATATTATTTTTATCTAAAAATTTTGCTCCGCTGCTGTTCACATACACATCTATTCCCTGTTTCTCAAAAATGATAGGCGTTTCGTGTTTGTAAACTTCCTGAACAATGCTGTCAACCTGCTCCATAACAGTTGCAAAATTCAGTTTGCCAGAAACCTGTATTCCACCTAATCCGTAATTTTCTTTCAGATGTTTTGTCACCTTATATATTTTTGCACTATGCAGAAACGCTTTGCTCGGAATACAACCGTAATGTGTACACTCTCCGCCAATTTTATTTTTTTCAAGCAAGGCAACTTTCAATCCTTTTCGGTTGGCAGTAGTAGCCGCAACCAATCCACCCGAACCTGCGCCAATCACAACTAAATCATACTTTTTCATTTTGGGAATAATTAAATATTTTCAGCAGAATTGCTTAAACCATTACAGCGCTTCTTTTTCATTCTTATATCAAAATAACTATGTTTTTGTGGAATTAGCAAAAATTTAGTTGCTTTGGCATACCATCAATGTATGCCATATAATAAAAGTTTTTGTTTTACAAGATTTATGAGCTCAGTAGTGGAAGAACTGTAATTGATTTCATCTGCTGTAATGATTTGCAAAGTTTTTAAACCATTTTTCCAAAACACCGCAGGAAATTTTTTCCTCTTGATGTTATAAGCATTTTCAAATTCATCTCTGTGAAAGAACAGCGATTGTATTTTGAATGAAGAAATGAACTCTTTCCATTCTTTCTTCTCAGTAAAATTTCCGTATGACAGTTTGCATAAATTACAGTCATAAGTTTTCGGAGAAAGTATTTTGTGGGTGAAGTCAACGAGCGAATTATAGAATCCTTCATCAGCATTATAGACGAATATTAAAGCGTGTTCGGTATCATTTTTCATTTTAACCCTAATTGTTTTCGCAAAAGAGAATCGGCAACAGAATCTTTCTTCCTGTAATCAGCGATAACAGTTTCTGATTTCGTTCCTTTGCTTGTAAGTACGTTGCTTTTTGGCCGAAACCATCCCCCCCGTGCCCATGATCCGCCAGCATTTGAATAAATTGTGACCAAACAAAACATTAGTGCATAAAATAATTTTTCTTTCATTAAAAAAAGTTAACAACAACCACCGCCATCATAAAACCAAGTTGATTCAGAAATAAAAATATCCTTTCTTCCGAGTGATTTCAAGGCATTGGCTGTTTTATCGCAGACAGAAAGTGGCTGATTGAAATTCAGAATATGACGTTTATTATCATCATAAAATCCTTTCGTTCCGAAATAAATCGCTGTTTTTCCAGTGAACACACAGGGTCCGTCATCAGGCATCGGGTCTTTAACAGCGCACACTTCCACACTTTCAATAAAAATATTTTTTAGAGTATCATAATTTTCTGGGTCAAGAATTCTGTAAGGGCGTTTCGCTCTTACTTCAACAGTTCCGAAACCTACATCGGTAATCATTTTTATGTATTCCTTCAACGGCATCGCTCCGCTTAAACACATTGCTCTCAATACCTCGTCATTCTTGAGAGAATCAGAAATATTATCTTCACAAACAGGGTCGGATAAAACTAATCTGCCATTCGGTTTAAGCACACGATACATTTCCTTCAATGCTTTTTTCAAATCTTCTTGTTTGAAAATATTGAATAAACAATTTTGAGCGGCAACATCTATACTTTCATTTTCAATGGGCAGATTCAATGCATCCCCCTTTCTTACATCAATAAATTCCGATTTAAACCAATTGTTTTGCTTCATTGCATCAAGGAAGTTACTTTTACAAGCATGAAGCATTTCATCTACTACATCTATTCCAATCACTCCATTTTTCTTCCTGCTGAAATAGGAGAATTGCAAAAGTTCCATTCCTCCTCCAACTCCAACATAGAGTATGGTTGGTTCATTCACTAAATCTCGCGGATGGACCGTGCTTCCACAGCCGTAATTCATTTCCAACATTTTTTTTGGAATTTTCAATCCCGGTAATTGCCATACTGGTGTCGTGGTGCAGCACAATCCTACATTGGGCGTTTCAGCCGCTTCTTTATAAACATTTTTTGCTGTTTCAAGATAGGTTTCCATATTTAAAAATTAATTTTAGTTAGAAGTAAATAAATTAATGCACTTATAATTGCTGCAACAGGAAGTGTGAGTAGCCACGAAAGAAAAATTTCTGAAATAACTTTTGTGTTTGCCTTTTTTGTTATTGTCCCGATTCCAAATAACGAACCCACCGAAACGTGTGTGGTAGAAACCGGAAGCCCATTTACACTTGCTGTTGAAACAAGAAGCGCAGTTACAAGATTTGCTGTGAATCCTTGTCCGTGATTCATGGTAGTAATTTTTTTACTCATTGTTTCTCCCACTTTTTTTGCATTGAGTAAACCGCCAATGACAATAGCAACAGCAACGGCTCCTGCTCCGATATGCACGTCAAGTGCAGTGATTAGAAGCAAAAGTCCAACCATCTTCGGTGTATCATTCACCCCCCTTGCAAAACTTACTGCGCCTGCGCTGATGAAATGAAAAGCATCTAAAATTTTCTGCGCTGAAATTCCAACGATAGTTCCATTGTATTGCTCTACACATTGATTAACAGTCCCTATTTTTATTGCTATTGAATTTTCTGCAATCGCAGTTTTATCTCCAAAAGCGTAAACTTTTTGTTCCTGCACCACACAAGCACAGGATTCTTTTGTGATGCCTGATTTTTTTCTTGCTGAAGCGAAAACAAAATACAAGAACATACTTGCGACAGCAGCAATGAGTGGACTTAAAATGAGAGGGAGAAAAAATGTTCCTCCGAGTTTTCCGAAATTAAATTGTGAACCAACTGCAATCAATCCGGCTCCTGTAAGCGCGCCTACCAATCCATGTGTAGTGGAAATAGGCATTCCTATTCTTGTAGCGAGAAAGACGGTGACCGCTGCACCGAGAGCAACTGCAATGGCAAACGAGGGAGAAGCAATCAGTGAATCGGGAACTAACCCTTTTCCTGAAAAATTTTTTACGAGAGATGAAGCAAGAAAAATAGAAGCCACCGAGCCGAGCAAAGTGGTAATAGTTGCCCAATTGATCGCCTTTTTGTAATCTGTTGTCCCGCTGCCGAATAAAGTGGCAACTCCTTTGAAGTTATCGTTTGCACCGTTGGAATAAGCGAGAAAGATAACAGCTGTGAAAATTAAAAATGGCATCGCATTATTTTTTAAGCATAAATTTGTGTATTCAATACTGGCTGGAAATTTCCGGGTTGCCATCCACATTCAATTTCCCGATAACCACTTTCCCTTCGCATTCCTTTGAAAGTTCATCTACAATGGGACCAACCATTTGGCAAGAACCACACCATTCTGCCTAGAAATCTACCTATACCGGTTTTCTGATTTCATTACCACTTCATTGAAGTTGGTATCTGTTAATTCTGTTGACATAGTTTTAATTTTTTTGATCACTAATTTTTCTTTTACAATGCTAAATTATACGAAAGGAACTAATTTTTTGTGGAATTAACAAAAATATTTTGATAACTAATGGCGAGTTCTTATTTTTGAGATAAAAAAATGGGATAATTGTATTATCAAACAGCCGGAGAAATATTTTCTAACCAGGCAAGAGACACTTGCAATCATCCTTGCTCATCGTCAGCAGAAGGATAAGAGTATAGCAGATAGACTAAAACAATCTTATTTTTAATAAGGGATTTAGTTATGTAGAAGTATCGGAGTTATTATTATTGGACGAGAATACCATACGTAACACATACGAAATTTTTGTTCGTGAAGGAAAAATTTTTCAAAACCTAAGTTGGTTTGGTATAGTTTACTGCACAATGAAAGAGTGTCAGATGAATGACATAGAGTTACATTTCCTAAATCGCATCCGCAAAAATCTTTGATAATTTTTTATCAGCTTTTCCTGCAACTTCGATTATTTCCTCAATGCTTATGGGTTTTAGATTATCGGGGTCGCACTCATCTGTTATAACTGACACTGCCGCACATTGCAGTCCCAAATGGTTTGCAGCAATCACTTCGGGCACAGTGCTCATTCCTACCATATCTACCCCTATATTTTTCAGCATCCGATATTCAGCAGGGGTTTCCAACATGGGGCCCGCCACAGCTGCATAGACACCTTTTTTCAAAATCACTTTTTCAGATAAACCACATTTTTTCAATTGCTGTTGAAGTTCCAATGAATAGGGCTGACTCATGTCGGGGAATCCCGGACCGAATGAATCTTCGTTTTTTCCGATAAGAGGATTCCCTGGAAGAAGATTGATATGGTCGTCAATCAAAACCAAATCTCCCTTTTTAAAATCTAAATTGATTCCACCTGCCGCGTTGGAAAGAAAAAGATTTTTCACGCCAAGCATTTTCATAACACGAATGGGAAAAACGATTTGCTGAAAAGAATATCCTTCGTAGAAATGAAATCTTCCCTGCATCGATATCACTTTCTTTTTTCCTATCTCACCATAAATTAAATTCCCCTTATGAAATTCCACAGTTGAAACTGGGAAGTGGGGGATTTCAGAATAAGGAATAGTTGAAATAATTTTTAAATGAGTGATGAATTGGTTAAGCCCTGTGCCGAGAACAATTCCATAATCAGCATTCCCCATCCCCTTGCCTCTGAGAAAATTTTCTGTTTCTTTGATTTTTTCGTACATACAATTCTCTTATTGAATGTGATTCTGATAATACCTTACAATTTCCTCCTGTGAAAAACCGAGATAGTAAAGAATATTTATCACTGTATAATTCCATTGCAGGCGGAGCATCCCGTTCTTACGGTATCTTCTTGCTGATGTAACAACATAATCCGGTATAACGGAAAATTTTCCCTGTTTTGTAATTCTTCTCACAATATCATTATCTTCCATTATTTCCAGATTAATGTCGAAGCCGTTTATTTTTCCAAACAAATCACGCTTCGCAAATAATGACTGGTCTCCGAAGCGACATAGATTATTATTGAACCTTGTGAACCAACTGAAAAATCTGAAGAAAGGATGTTTGCTGTCAAATTTCATTCTGAAACAACCGGCATCATTACCGTCTTTTATGGATTGAAGAATCCGCTCATCAAATTTTTTGGGTGGAATAGTATCCGCATGAAGAAAATAAAAAATGTCTCCCGTAGCAAGATTTGCTCCTGTATTCATTTGAAGTGCCCTGCCTCTTCGCTCTGTTAGAAAAACTTTTGCACCAGCCCGTTTCGCAATTTCAGCGGTGTTATCTCCGCTACAAGCATCCACAACAATAATTTCCTGAATATTTCTCTCGGAAGAATTATTTTTCAAGGTATGAACAAGTTTTTCAATTCTCTCAGATTCGTGGCAAGTCGGTATGATAATGCTGATTTTCATTTTTTTATTTGAATTTTTCCTAATTCACCGATGTTATCTTCTGTATCAATATCAGATAATGCAGGGAGCAAGTGATATTTCAGTTGTAATTTTTTAAGAATGTTAATACTGTCAAGCAAAACATTTTCCGTGCTCCAGGGAATATTTTCAAATAATTCTTTGTGGAGCGATTTCATTCCAAGAAGATAATATCCTCCGTCTATCGCTGGACCAATTACCACATCATTATTATCGAGTGTTTCAAATGCTTTTTGAAGCATTTCTGTTTTCAATTCATGGCAATCTGTACCTATTATGAGAACCTTTTCATATTTATTTTGAAATTCAAAAGCAAAAGCATTTTTCATTCGCTCTCCTAAATCGCTTCCGTCTTGTACATATTTTTGATAAAAATCCTTGTCCCACATATCATTTTTGTCAATAAAATCAGAATAGAAAATTGCTTTGTCGCAATTTTTTAATTGTGCGACAATATTTCCGGTATAGTGAAGAAGCATCTTATAAATTTGAAGTGCCTTCTCGTTTCCAATGCTTTTTGCAAGACGGGTTTTAACTTTCCCTTTGACAGGGTTTTTCATAAAAACCATAAGCAAGTATTTGTTTTTTTCTTTCATCTTTTATTTTGTAATTGCTCCCTGACAACTTGAACCTGCCCCGGCAGTACATCCGAAACAATGCTGATTAACGATAATATTTCTTTCAGAAAGATTTTTGGTATTGAATTCGCTGATATGCTGAGGCGCATTTTTCTGAACTTTTAGTTCAAGCATCTGGTTAAAATCACAGTCGTATAAATATCCATCCCAACTGACTGAAATCGTATTTCTGCACATCACGCCTTGTGCGGCTGTTGCATTAAAAGCATTCACAAGCGTCTCCATATATTTTTCGTATTTCCCGAGCATGAGCAAGTAATCTAAAAACCTGCTGATAGGAAGATTGTTTATTGTATAAAGGTTATTAAAAGCGATTCCAAATTTTTCTCCAAGTTCATGTTTATAATCTGAGTGAAGTTTTTCCTGCGAACCGGCTAACGAAGCTCCGATAGGATTAAAAACAAGATGTAACTCCAATCCTGTTTCTTCTTTTCCATAGCCAATTTTATTCAACATTTTTAACGATTCAATCGAATGATTAAAAACTCCTTCTCCTCTTTGCTTATCTGTATTTTCTTTTGTGTAACATGGAAGAGAAGAAATCACAATTACTTTATGCTTTTTAAAAAATTCAGGATACATTTTGAATTTTTTATTTGAAACAAGAATTGTGAGATTGCTTCGCACTATAATTTTTTTCCCGAGTTTGAAAATTTCCTCAACAAACCATTGAAATCTTGGATTCATTTCAGGTGCGCCACCAGTTAAATCAATAGTATTCACCGAAGATTTCTTAATCGCTTCTAAACACAACTGCATTGTTTCGCGTGTCATAATTTCTTTTCGGTCAGGTCCTGCATCCACATGGCAATGCGCGCAGGTTTGATTGCACATTTTTCCAAGATTGATTTGCAGAATATCAAGAGAAATTGGTTTTAAAGGATAAAGACCGATGTCTTTCAATTTTTCCGAAAAGGCAGGGACTAAAGCTTTGCTATCCTCAAGAATTGAAATTTGGTTCTCTGCAACTGAGATTTTGTTGCCGCTTGATTTTAATGACTTTAACATAGTGTTGTTTTTATTTTCATAGTACAAAGTAATCTATTAGCAATGTATAGAAATGTCATTTTACGCGACAAACAAACTTTCGGATAGTTGTGAATAGAAATAATTCTTTTATACATTGTGTATTTTTGCTATGTAAGTGTGTGTGGCAGCAAAAATATTTTTTAGGTTCCAAACAGGAAAATATATTGTTGATCTTTTATGAACAAAAAGAATTTTTATTCACGAAATTTATATTATTTGGGTGTAAGTTTTTGAAAATCAATTAATTGATTTTTTTTGTTTTTCGAAGAAAACAATTGCTGCAGGAGGGATTTTTTAATTATTACAGTTTATTAGTTCATAATACAACGTACAGAGAGGCCACTTCCCATGCTGCCATCGTCTCTTCCTATATCACTAAAACTGGAATGTAAAGTTCTTCCCCAGGCTTTATTTTTATTTTTTGATTCCGTAGCAGTCCAAAAGCATGCATTATTTCCTGCATACAGAAAAGAACCTACACTGTAACGGTAACCGCCCGGTAAGCCGGAAAAGCCGGTTTCATTGGTTGCATTTCCATTGTGTTTCCAGCCTCTTTTGGCTTTAATTTTCGCCCCGGCTTCTTCTCCACCAAGGTTATTAATCAGTTGATCCCATTCTTCGTCTGTAGCGATGTGAAATCCCTTGGGTGCTAACCCACGAGGGTCATTGACAGCATACCAGTTGTATAGCTTTCCATATTTGGCACCGTTTTCTTCGTCATTATCATAGTAACACCAGGCTCCTGTTTTCATTTTTGACCATAATGTAGGATTTTTTACCTGGGGAATGGTATCTCCGTTGCGGTAAGTACAAACGTCTAAATTTTCAGCCATCCATACTTGTTCTTTAATTTTTATTATTTTAAAAATATGTTTATCCTGGTCAGTGCCTTTTTCATTTGAAGTAAATAGTACTAGTGCGAGTAACGCAGTGATACTAATAATACCTTTTCTCATTGGGATTACAAATTATTTAATTTTTTATTTCAGTAATAAAAAGTGATACCCCTGAAATAACCCACTATTCCAGTATAGATAAGTGCAAAAATGAGCTATTTTTTATAGTTAGCGTACTATTTTTTAGAGATGTTATAAACAACCGAAAGTTAATAGTGGAGGTTATTAGAGGTGGTATATATAATTTTATTATATATCTCCGTAGGCTGTTGAGCGAATTTCAGATTCCGTCCGCTCTTTGGCAATTACCTTATTGAATGCATCTGTGTCCGGTTCGAATAAAACTCACGATAGTATTATAAATTATGCCTGTTAGCTCGTAGAGATAACAACTCAAACGAGGAATATAATACTCAGCTTTTATAGTAAAGTCAACGGGTATGAAGTTTGAAAAACCGGTGAAATAATATATACCTATTTTCTAAAACATTTAAAATTCAACTCAATTATGAAAACAGCAAGTAAAACAACAGGAAAAGTAAAAAGCACATCAGAAGAACCCGGTATGGAAGAATCAAAATTGATGAAGCTATTCGAAGATGAACTAAAAGATATTTATTGGGCTGAGAAAGCGTTGGCAAAGGCATTTCCAAAATTTGTCAAAAATGCAACTTCGGATGAATTAGCAGATACCATTGAAAATCACCTCAATGAAACAGAAACGCATGTGCAAAAAGTGGAGCAGGTATTTGAGACGTTAGATAAGAAGGCGGTAGCTAAAAAATGTGAAGCTATGGTAGGATTGCTAAAAGAGGCTGAAGATATTATTAAAAGCTGTGATAAAGGAGCAATGTGTGATGCGGGAATTATCTCTGCAGTACAAAAGATAGAACATTATGAAATTGCTACTTATGGTACTCTTAGAACGTTTGCCCAGGAATTAAATTTAACGGAAGCTGCTACTTTACTGGAAGAAATTCTAAATGAAGAAAAAAATGTTGATGAAAAACTAACTCAAATAGCTAAATCAACCATTAATGTTCAGGCGTTGGAAGAAGTAGAATAATTTATAACTCGTCCCGATAGCTATCGGGACGAGTTGATTATTTCTTTCTTACGATCACTAAACCATCCCTCACAGGTAACAACATATGTTCTATACGATGATCAGAATGGATCTTTTTGTTAAAGGCATCTATTGCTTTGGCATCAGCATCCATTTTTTCAGGAACATTTAACACTTTACCACTCCATAGCACATTATCTGCGATGATGTAACCGCCTTTACGTACTTTATCAAATACCAGGTCATAATATGCAGAATAGTTTTTTTTATCGGCATCAATAAAAACCAGATCAAATGTTATTTCTATAGTTGGAATAATGGTAAGAGCATTACCTATATAATAATTGATATTATTAGTTAATCCGGCCTCGTTAAAAAAGGTACGTACCTTATCTTCCAACTCCTCATTTATATCGATGGTGTAAAGTTTACCATTTTCTTTTAATCCATGAGCAAGGCAAATAGCGGAATACCCTGTGAATGTTCCTATTTCCAGTATTTGTTCCGGTTGAATCATAGTGCTTAGCATGCTCAATAAATTACCCTGCATGTGTCCGGAAAGCATACGAGGCATCAATACATTGGCATATGTATCCCTGTTAATTTTTTTTAAAATAGCTGATTCCGGTTGTGAATGTGCCAATGCATACGTTTCGATTTGTTCATCTATAAATTCCATTTTATTGTTTTTTATTGATACGAAAGTACATATTTATATAATTGTTAATAAAATCATAATGAACGAATCTATCTGTAATATATCCAATAATTTCACGATATTTACATTCCCAAATTCAAAAAAGAGCAATTTCTCTAAACTTAATATTGATACATAAATAATGTCAGAAGGAAGACAAATTATTTTTTCTATGGTAAACGTAAGCCGTACGTTGCCAACAGGTAAAACCATTTTAAAAGATATTTATTTATCATTTTACTACGGTGCTAAAATTGGAATTTTAGGTTTAAATGGTTCTGGTAAATCTACATTGCTAAAAATTATAGCCGGAGTTGAAAAAAATTATCAGGGAGAAATACACTTTTCTCCCGGATATAAAATTGGTATGCTTGAACAGGAGCCGCATTTAGACAACTCAAAAACGGTTATTGAAGTAGTTCGCGAAGGTGCTCAGGAACATATCAACATTTTGAAAGAATATGAAGATGTGAATAATAAATTTGCTGAGGAAATGACGCCTGAAGAAATGGATAAACTTATCAACCGGCAGGCAAAATTACAAGATCAAATTGATCAGCTTGATTTGTGGAACTTAGATAATCGTTTGGAGCAGGCAATGGAAGCATTGAGATGTCCTGAAAGTAATACTCCCGTGGAACAGCTGTCAGGTGGTGAACGCAGAAGGGTTGCTTTGTGTCGTTTACTGATACAGGAGCCTGAAATTTTATTATTGGATGAGCCTACCAACCATTTGGATGCGGAGTCGGTTGATTGGTTGGAACAGCATTTACAAAATTATAAAGGAACTGTTATTGCAGTTACACACGACCGTTATTTTCTTGATAATGTTGCCGGATGGATACTTGAACTCGACCGTGGGGAAGGCATTCCATGGAAAGGCAACTACTCTGAATGGCTGGAACAAAAACAAAAGCGTTTGGCCCAGGAAGAGAAAACAGAGAGCAAACGCCAGAAAACATTATTACGGGAATTAGAGTGGGTACGTCAGGGAGCTAAAGGTCGTCAGGCGAAGTCAAAAGCCCGTTTGGCAAATTATGAAAAAATGTTGGGTACTGATGTAAAAGCAGTAGAAGAAAAACTGGAATTATTTATCCCTAACGGCCCGCGTTTGGGTAATGAAGTGATTGAAGCTATTGATGTTTCAAAAGCATTTGGCGATAAGCTTTTATATGAACATCTTAATTTTAAATTGCCACCTGCAGGAATAGTTGGCATTATTGGACCAAATGGTGCTGGTAAAACTACTTTGTTCCGAATGATTATGGGACAGGAGAAACCGGATACAGGGGAATTTAAAGTAGGTTCTACTGTTAAAATTGCTTATGTAGATCAGTCGCACACGGAGATTGATCCTAACAAAACGGTATATGATGTATTGACCGGTGGGCATGACAATATTGTTATTGGCGGGCAAACATTTAACTCCCGTGCGTATGTTTCCAAATTTAATTTCAACGGTTCCGATCAGGGAAAAAAATGCGGAGTGTTATCAGGCGGTGAACGCAATCGTTTGCACTTAGCCATGACATTAAAGAAAGAAGCCAACGTTTTGTTATTAGACGAGCCAACCAATGATTTGGATGTAAATACACTTCGGGCATTGGAAGAAGGTTTGGAGAATTATGCCGGCTGTGCAGTTATTATTTCCCATGACCGTTGGTTCTTAGACAGGGTATGTACTCATATACTTGCTTTTGAAGGCAATTCGCAGGTATACTATTTTGAAGGCGGCTATTCCGATTATGAAGAAAATAAGAAAAAACGCCTTGGAAATGTAGAACCTAAGCGTGTTCGATATAAGAAACTAGTGATATAGAAGAAAGCTATAATGAAAAGGAAACCCGGATGGTTTGTTAGCCATCCGGGTTTCTTTTTTATCTTGTTTTAATCAATCTGACAATTATTCAAGGTTTACTCTTTTTCCTCGTAGCTATAAAAATAATCAAGGCAATAACCAGCACTATTGGTGTGATTATATACCATAATGATATGGGGGTAATAGGATGTATGTAGCTAAATTCTTCGGTGTATATTGTTATTGCCTTCTCGGCAGTAGAAAATCGTTTCTTTATATTACACTCGCCATTGACAAAGGATAGCATAGTGTCTTCGCCATTAATAATAAAATTGATTTTATTGTTATTAAATAAAAGCCGTGTATGCTCCGGATTTTTGAATTTTAATTTAATATCCGTATCTGTGAAGGTAAAAATAACGGAGGGAACGGTAACTTCAATATCTTTGCTGTTTATCCGGGCAATGATAACCGAATTATCGGTATTGTCATTATTTTCAATTGTACTATGCTCTAATCCAGCGTATGCATTTATATATAGTAGATTTAATACTGAATATAAAATTAAAAGGTGTGCTTTTCTCATTAGTAAATATTTCATAAAACAAATATAACTGTTTTTGAGATGTCTGGGGGCTTTCTTACAAAGAAAGAAAATTAATTGAACAGCCTCTATAAGTGTTCATATTATTTACAGTTTAAATTTCTGTAAATAGAAACGCCTGTTTTCCAAACATGAATTGAAAACAGGCATTTTATTATTAATTATTAGAGAATACGTTTTAGCTATAGATAAGCTTATAGTCGAGCCATATTAAGGGGTATGGTTTATATTTTTTAAGATAAATATTACGGTGCGATGCACCTTAAAAAAAACTTACTCACTAATACTACTACAAATATTTCGCGGCTCTGCCGCTCTTTAAAGCTGCAAAAATAGTTGTGGCGGCAGAGCCGCGAAATATTTGTAGTAGTAGATAAAAAATAAAAAAATATTCAGGTGCGGAACACTGGCATATCCGTTGTGTTAATGCAGTCTCTTACAGAATAATAGAATGAAAATTATGTTTTTTTACAAATTTTATTCGATATAAACTCTATTATTTAACTGTTTTTTATTTTGCACGTTCCATTTTAGGAGATTTTTTATCGCTTTCAATCGGATTCCGGAAAACAAATTCTTTATTGAATAGGTCCAATACAATCTGTGTTTCCTTTTGTACTTTACCGGCTAACATTTGTTTTGAAAGCTCATTCAATACACGTTTTTGCATAACCCTTTTTACCGGACGGGCACCAAACTGAGGGTCAAAACCGAGTTGTGACAACCAGTCAATAGCTTCAGATGTTGCTGTAAGATAAACAGCATTTTCTTCCAGCATTTTGGCAATGTTATTAAACTGCATTTCAACAATGCGATGAACATCTTCTCTGTTAAGAGGTGTAAACATAATAGTTTCGTCTATCCGGTTTAAAAACTCCGGACGTATATTCTTTTTCAATAATTCAAACACTTCTATTTTTGTTTTAGCTATTATCTCATCCTTATTTTTCTCAGTCATACCTTCAAAATTTTCTTGAATCAGATGAGAACCCATGTTGGATGTCATAATGATAATTGTATTCTTGAAGTTCACTACGCGTCCTTTATTGTCAGTTAAACGTCCGTCATCCAAAACTTGCAGAAGTATGTTGAAAACATCCGGATGTGCTTTTTCAATTTCATCCAATAATATAACGCTATACGGCTTTCTGCGAACGGCTTCGGTTAATTGACCGCCTTCATCATATCCAACATAGCCGGGAGGTGCGCCTACCAAACGACTCACAGAATGTCTTTCCTGGTATTCGCTCATATCAATACGCGTCATACTGTTTTCATTATTGAATAAAAATTCGGCTAAAGCCTTTGCCAGCTCTGTTTTTCCAACACCGGTTGTTCCCAGAAATATAAATGAACCTATTGGGCGCTTTGTATCCTGTAAACCGGCTCTGCTTCTGCGTATGGCATCACTGATAGCTTCAATAGCTTCATCCTGTCCAACAACCCGCTTATGCAATTCATCTTCGAGATGTAATAATTTTTCCCGTTCACTTTGTAACATACGGGCAACAGGAATTCCTGTCCAACTGGAAATAACACTTGCAATATCTTCATTGTCTACTTCTTCTTTGATAAGCTGAGAGCCGTTTTGCTGCATCTCGGCCAGTTTGCTCTCGTATGACTTTAATTGCATTTCTGCTTCTTTAACCCGTCCATAACGAATTTCTGCTACTTTTCCATAATCACCGCTGCGTTCAGCCTGTTCTGCTTCAAATTTCAGGTTTTCAATTTGTTCTTTTACTTTTTGAATTCCTTCCACTACTTCTTTCTCACTTTGCCATTTTGCTCTTAAATCACTACGCTGGTCAGCTAATTCAGCAATTTCTTTATTCAGGTCTTCTAATTTTTTCTGGTCGTTTTCACGTTTTATGGCTTCACGTTCAATTTCTAACTGACGGATTTTTCTTTCCAGTACATCCAGCTCAATAGGCATTGAATTGATTTGCATACGTAGTTTTGAAGCCGCTTCATCCATCAGGTCAATTGCCTTATCCGGTAAAAAGCGGTCATTGATATAACGTTGTGATAGCTCTACCGCTGAAATGATAGCTTCATCTTTAATACGTACTTTATGGTGAGTTTCGTATTTCTCTTTTATACCACGCAAAATAGAAATAGCATCTTCTGAACTTGGCTCATCTACCATTACTTTCTGAAAGCGTCTTTCCAATGCTTTGTCTTTCTCAAAATATTTCTGGAACTCGTTAAGTGTGGTAGCACCTATTGCACGTAACTCACCACGAGCCAATGCTGGTTTAAGTATATTGGCAGCGTCCATGGCTCCCTCGCCACCACCAGCTCCCACAAGCGTATGAATTTCATCAATAAACAAAATGATTTCACCTTCTGCAGCAATTACTTCTTTTACAACAGATTTTAAACGTTCTTCAAATTCTCCTTTGTATTTAGCGCCTGCAATTAAAGCACCCATATCTAAAGAATAAATTTGTTTTGTTTTAAGGTTCTCCGGTACATCCCCGTTGAGAATACGGTGTGCTAAGCCCTCTGCAATAGCTGTTTTACCAACACCTGGTTCGCCCACTAAAATGGGATTGTTTTTGGTTCTGCGGGATAATATTTGTAACACCCTGCGTATCTCTTCGTCACGGCCAATAACAGGGTCCAACTTTCCTTTTTTGGCCTGTTCATTCAGGTTAATCGCATATTTATTAAGCGAATTATAAGTGTCTTCTGCCGTTTGGCTGGTTACTTTTGCTCCTTTGCGGAGTTCATTAATGGCTGCTTTTAAATCTTTTTCTGTAACACCATTATCTTTCAACAATTGTGAAATGGTATCTTTTGCCGAATGTATACCTAACAACAAATGTTCGATAGAAACAAACTCATCACCAAATTCTTTGAGATATGTAGAAGCCTTTGCTATTGCTTGATTTGCACTATTTGACAAATAGGGCTGGCCACCCGAAACTTTAGGATAACTTTCTGTAATTTTATTCAATGCTGCTGTAAACATCTGGGTATTTACATTCAGCTTTTTCAGGATAAAAGGCGTTACATTTTCATCTATTTCAAGTATACCTTTTAGAATATGACCGTTTTCGATAGCCTGCTGACCATTGACTGTTGCAATTTGAACAGCTTGCTGAACGGCTTCCTGTGATTTAATTGTAAAATTATTCAGATTCATGATTTATAATTTTTACGGGATTTGGGGTATATACAAATCGCCAATTTCACTACGAATTACAAAATATATTCCAGTGGAAAAAATGATCTCAAATAGGGCTGTAAATGATTTTAATCAGGACGAAATGACGGTAATAATTGATTTTGAATGACTTTTTGACTTTAGTTAGTGATATAATTATGGCTAACTGGCAGCGATAATCCTTTAAGAATTTAATAAATTAAAAAGGGTTCAATTCCTTAAAAATTGAACCCTTTTTTAATAACAGAGGTATGTTATTCGATTACTAATTTAGTAGTAATCACTTCAGTTCCCAAATTTACTTTCACATAATAAATACCTTTTGCCAAATACTCAAGGTTGATTTGTTTATTGTATTCGGTTGTAATGTTGTCTGATATCTTAAGAATTTCTTTCCCTAATATATTTACTACATAAATACTCATCTTATTGGTAGTTGCGTTTTTGATAGCTATTGTAAATCCTGAATTGTTGGTTGGGTTAGGATAAACCAATACTTCAGGCATATTAATTTTTTCGATACCGGTACAGGTTTCAACAGTTACTACTTGTGATAAGGTATCACTGCAGCCAGTTGCAGTAATAGTTCCTGTTACAAGATAGCTTGCCGTGGTTGAGGGAGTTATAGTGTATGTTGCTGTTGATGGACCGTTTGTCCAGACAAAGGTATCGGCACCGCTTGCAGTAAGAGTTGTGGAACCTCCGCTGCAAATAGTTGTAAGGCCATTGATTGTGAGAGCAGGCAATGGATTTACAGTTACAACAGCCGGTGCAGAAGTGCCTATTAAACCTGCTGAATCTACGGTAACGGTATAAGCTCCGGAGGAGTCAATAGTAACGGATTGTGTTGTAGCCCCGTTTGACCATAAATAGGTATCACCTAAACTTGAAGTGAGTGTTACTGTATCGCCTTCACAGAAAGTTAAAGCGTTATTATTTGTTATAGTGGGTGTTAAACCATTTTGTGCCTGTATACATGCAGAAAACTCCGAAGTATTGCCCGATGCATCGGTAGCAAGAGCTGTGATGTAGTTGCCTGCCGGAACTGCACTACTAAATTGTGTATTAATGGAAGCGTTGCCGGAATTATCCGTTGTAAGGGTTGTTGTTCCTAAAAGTTGTTTACCTTCTCCGTTTCCCGAGCCATCGCAGGCTATATTAGAAAAATATTGAATGGTGTAAGTGGAATTAGAAGCCGAGTTAAAAGTTCCTGTAAGAGAAATGGATGAGCTGTTTGAGTATGCTCCCGTTAATACAGGATAATTCTGGTTTCCATTAGGGCCGGTATCTCCGTCTCCGCTGTCATTTATGTCTGGTGAATAATCTGCTGACAAATCAATTGCCATTTCTGTATTGTTATAGAATAAGTTAGAAAGCATTGAATTACCATTTCCTGCATTGGAATATAGTGCAATGCCAAAAACATTATTTGCAATAATATTACCATCTGCTGGGTTTATACCTCCTATTGTGTTGTTAGTACTTCCATTTAACAGCATAATTCCTGCACTGAATGTTGAAGGATCGCCATTTCCCATACTTGCAGTTTGAGTTGAATCAGTACCAATGTAATTGGATTGAATGCTTGTACTATAAGCATGGTCTATCCATATTCCTGCTTCATCATAAGAATTGTTTGCAATAACATTATTTATTATTGCATTGTCATAGGTGCTGTCACTTAGTAATATTCCGGCATTGGAATTACCTAATTGGGAAATGCCATCATTGGCAACACCAATATAGTTACCTGTAACAGCATTATCATGGCTATGGGCTCCTGAAATCATAACTCCTCTGTTGCCACCAGAGATGAGGTTTCTTTCAGTTACAAGGGTGCCTCCTATTGTATTATAAGCAGACGAGTCTGCAATCTGAATTCCATGGGCAGTGGTTCCGCTGCTAATACTGCCGGAAGCCGCTGTACCAATATAATTACCAATTATTTGATTGCTGTTGGATTTTGTTAAGATAATTCCTCCACCAATTAGATTCCTGGCAGCATTGGTGCTGCCTCCGATTATATTATTGTTTTGGTTATTAATATTAAGCGCAGAGCCTCCTGGTGTGGTACCATCTGCTTCCATTCCAATAAAACAACCTGTTACAGTATTATTATCACTGCTTTTTGAATATCCTTCTTCATATAAGAAATCAATAGCACCATTGATAAAGGAAAGCCCTCTTATCATATTATTACCGCAGTGAAAAGAAATTGCTGCTCCTCCATGAGTTGCATCAACTGCTATTGTGATGGAGGTGTTTAATCCCTGGTCAAAATTATTGGTGTTTGCGCTGGCACCCGTTTGTGTATACCCATTAATATCTACCGGAAAAAAAACATCGGGATAAATAGCGGAAGGACTTATTGTTTTAACACCTGTTCCGGAAATATTAAATGTGATTGGCAAAGCAAGTGTATCATAACCATCATAAGGCGGACGCGCATTTGCTTCCTGCAGTGCAGCTCTTAAAGTACATACATTTCCTGTTGTTAGACATATTCCGTCACCAGGGGTTTTATCATCGGTATCTAAAGTTGAATTTACTACCAATGATGTAACAATTTCTTTGTTAAATGTTACAGGTACCCTGATTAAATCGCGGTCATACGTTCCTGAATTCCATTTGGTATAATACAAATAACAGTTTTGTCCTGCCTGTTCGAAATTTCGTGAAGTATCAGCATGGTCAATAATAGAAGGATAGTTGGAGCCTCCTGCTGCCCAGGTAGAAGCCGTTTGAAGGATTAATCTTTTGGATGACCAGTTAATCAGGTCATCCGAAAGTGCGTAGTAAAAACCATATTTTAATGTTCCGTCTACTTCACCAATAGTGTAATCAACCACCATATATTTACCAAAATAAGTATTATAGGTAAGGCTGGCGCACATTTTCCCGATATTGTCACGTGAAACAGGTGCAAGTATAATATCAGCAGGGTTATATCCTGATTGTGTATATGGATTAACAAATTGAACATTAAAGCCACTGCCATCCCAGCCTCCCCAGCTGGTTGGATCGCTCAGATCATTGGTACGTATAATGCCTGCTCCCCAGTCTTGTAACAGATGACTTTCTAATTGCACCATTTTATAATAATAACCATCTTTAAAAATAATGTTGGAGCCGCCAAAAATCCCAAAAGGAGTATGTGTAGTTGGGTAGGGTGATTGATAAGGCGAAGCTGCTACCAGGTGGCTTGGTGCTGTGGTATGGGTGTATGTTTTTCCACTATCAGATGAAGATACGTAGGTGATAGCATTATACCAGCAGTTGTTAGGATTGCCACAGGGCACATATTCATTATGAACAAGGGCGTGAATGTTTATACCATCAGTAGTATAAGGAGCCACAATCCACTCATTGTCATTAAAATTGGCCGGATCAGTATCCTGGTGAGAGGTCATTACCGGAGTACAATCTTTTGACAGTGAAGTAAAATTTGTGCCGGTCATCCTCCAGGTAGTATAGTGTGATGCAATAAGATTAATAGTGCCTCCGGCATCACGGAAGGCGCGTGCCGGAGCATCCGGAATATCTATGGTGTTGCATTTGTCTGATGAATAATCAAAAACTATTTCCTGGGTTCCTGTAGTTGGAGTTCCAGGATAAGTAATTTGAGAAAAAACTGAAACGGAAGTAAAAGTGCAAATAAGCAGGGTAATTTTTTTCATACAATTACATTTAACAATTTATTTTTCTCAAAACTACTGTTTTTTGTTCTGTACTGAAGCATTCCCATAAGGGAAATATATTTTTTAAAAATTATTTAAATGCTTAGTTTTGCATATACAAATATGAAACGTTTGTATTAAAATGAAGACCATCCATCAATATTTACTGTACTCTTTTTTTCTTTGTATTTGCTGTTCAATTAAAGCACAAAATGTTAGGGATGATACACATTTAAATGTTTTGACATGGAACCTGTATATGCGTCCACGAGCAGTTATGCATGATGGTCAGGTAAGAAGGGCCTATGCTATTGTTGAACAACTGAAAGACAAGGATTATGATATTATTGTATTTCAGGAAGCGTTTGATAACAAAGCAAGAAATATAGTCTGGAATGGATTAAAAGAAAAATTTCCATACCAGTCAGGTGCTCCAAAACATAAATATTTTTATAAAGTTAGTACAGGTGTTTTTATTATCAGCAAGCATCCTTTGAAAGTAATTGACGATATTTATTTCTCAGAATGTGGGGGATCAGATTGTTTTGCCATAAAAGGAGCGGTGTTGGTGAGTTTGATGAAAAACGGCCATAAAGCCCAGATTATAGGAACGCACTTGCAGGCTGCGGACGGTAAAAAGAAAACGGGAGCAGAAATTCGCAAGACGCAATATGACGAAATCAAAAATAAATTAATGATTCCGTATGCCGAAGCAGGTGTTCCGCAATTTCTGGTTGGCGATTTAAATACTGAAAAAGACAATAAAGGGGTTTATGAGCAACTGCTTACGGATATGGGGGTAGAAGATGGAGAAATAACCGGAGAATGTCAATTTTCTTCCGGAGGGGAGAATGATTTTCGTGAGGCTGGGGATCAGCCTCATTTGATCGATTATATTTTATGCAGGAAAAATGGGGCTAAGTTAAATTTTGTTCAGCGCTGTGTGAAAATATTTAAGAGCAATTGGTGCGAAAAACACAAAGACCTTTCCGATCATTATGCTGTGTCGGCAACTATTCTTCTTCAGTAATCTGGTTTTGACGGAGTGTAATTATAACTCTTCAATAGCGAACCCAACGCTTTTTAAATCTTCCCAAAAATCAGGGTAGGATTTTTTTACAACTTCAGGCTGGTCAATAACAATGCTGTCAAATTGCATTGCAAGAGCTGAAAAGGCCATTGCCATACGATGATCATTGTACGTGTTGATAATTAGATTTGGGGTATTGAGATCGGTTGATGCCGGCTTGGGAAATAGTTCTATGGAATTATCATTGATTATTTTTATTTCCGCACCAAGTTTATTTAATTCATTTTTTAACGCTGTAATACGGTCTGTTTCTTTGATTCGTAAAGTATGTACACCATTAAAAAGAGCAGATGTGCCAAGGGCATTAGCTACTACTGCTATTGTTTGCACTAAGTCGGGGCAGTCAGAAAAATCGTAGCCAAAGTGTTCTGTTTTGCTTTTTATTTTGGTTAAATGAATACCTCCTGTGACGTACTCTGTTTTTATACCGAAAAAAGTAAAAATATCTGCTACAATAGCGTCTCCCTGTAAACTGGGATGTTTTAATCCTTTAATTGTAAAATCAGCATCTTTTGATAGTGCTGCTATTGCATACCAATAGGATGCGGAACTCCAATCAGATTCTACTTCGAACGAATAATAAGGGTCATTTTTTTTATGATATTTCTGTTGACTAACTGAGATATATTGGTCGTGCCATTGTCCGTAAACTCTGAATTCTTCCATCATTTTCAATGTCATATTCACGTACGGTTGTGATGTTACATCTCCTCTGAATTTAATTACGAGGCCATTGGGTAGTTCTGATGAAATTAGCAGTACAGCAGAAATAAACTGGCTGCTTACATTACCATCCATTTCCACTCCTGTTCCGGTTAATATTTTTCCGATAATTTTTACAGGCGGGAATCCTTCTTTTTCTATGTATTCTATCTGTGCTCCTAAGTCACGAAGTGCTTTGACCAGAATTCCAACAGGCCGTTCTTTCATTCGTTCTGAGCCTATTAGAATATGAGTTCCTGGCTTTGTTGCAAAAAATGCTGTCAGAAAGCGCATAGCAGTTCCCGAATCTTCAACATTATAAACACCTTCTGTTTTCGAAACTCTTGCTCTGTTTAATATTTGCTGTAATATTTTAGTGTCATTCGCTGTTGCTAAATTATTTATTGTGAATCCTTCATTGCATAATGCCTGAATAATAAGTGCACGATTGCTTTCACTTTTGGAAGCTGTAAGTGTTATAGTACCATGTAGTTTTTTCGTAGGGTGTGAAATGCGGTACTTCATAAATTGGAATTTTTTTCAATGCTACATTGAATTATAAAATCAAAATTACAAAGTATAAGCAGTAAAGACAAAAATCATTTTGATTTATGGTGTTGCATTAAAGCCGGGAAAATTAATACCTTCGCAATTGTTATATAAAAAATGAAAATGGAAAATAATAGAATCACACAACTGTTTAACATACAGACCCCAATTATACAAGCCGGAATGATTTGGTGCAGTGGTTGGGAACTGGCTTCAGCCGTTAGTAATGCTGGTGGACTTGGATTGATAGGCGCAGGAAGTATGTACCCGCATATATTACAGGAGCACATCAGAAAATGCAAAAAAGTAACTGATAAACCTTTTGGTATAAATGTTCCTATGCTTTATCCGGATATAGATAAACATATGGAAATCATTATTTCAGAGGGAGTAAAAGTAGTAGTTACATCGGCAGGAAATCCTAAGGTATGGACTCAAAAGCTTAAGGACAATGGAATAAAAGTAATACATGTAATCTCTAATGCTAAATTCGCAAAGAAGGCTGAAGATGCTGGTGTTGATGCAATTGTTGCAGAAGGCTTTGAAGCAGGCGGACATAACGGACGGGAAGAAACAACTACATTTTGCCTTGTTCCATTGGTGAAAAAAGCTGTTACTATTCCTGTTATTGCTGCCGGTGGAATTGGAACAGGACGTACTATGCTTGCTGCAATGGCCTTAGGTGCTGATGGAGTTCAGATAGGAAGCCGTTTTGTTGCATCTGATGAATCTTCTGCAGATATCAATTTTAAAAATAAAGTAATTACATCTAACGAGGGAGATACAAAGCTGATGCTAAAACAGTTGACCCCTGTACGTTTGTTAAAGAATAAATTTTCTGAAACTGTTCAAAATGCCGAAAATAACTGTGCCTCAGTGGAAGAATTAACTGCTTTGCTTGGCCGTGCACGTGCTAAAAAAGGAATGTTTGAAGGCGATATGGATGAAGGAGAATTAGAAATAGGACAAATAGCTGCTTTAATCCGTGAAATAAAACCTGCCAAAGCAATTCTTGATGAAATTATCGCGGAATATGAACAGGCAAAGCAAGAGTTAGCCTGTAAGCGGTGGTAAATTTATAACTGGTATAGCTATTCCAGGCATAAACATATTTTTTCTACTGCTGCTGCATCTCCCACACTAATCCGCAATGACTTATCCTGACCAAAAACTTTCAGGTTACAAACTATCAATCCGTTAGTTGTAAATTTACTAAATAGTTCTTCTTTTTTATTTTCCGAATCAAAAAATACATACAAAAAATTTCCCTGTGGTGAAATTACATTTAACCCTGCCTGTTTTAATTTCTCATATAAAATATTTCGGTATTTAGTATTTTTCTTTATACATGATGAAATAAATCTTTTGTCTTTCAGTGATGCAAGTGCTGCATCTTCTGAAAGCGAATTGAAGAAAAACGGAATACGGTTTTGTTTTAAGACGTTTGCCATATCTCCTCTCATTATTCCATAACCGATTCTTAAGCCGGCTAATCCATATATTTTGGAAAATGTGCGAAGGATAATCAGGTTGGGATATTTTTTCTGAAGAGAAAATGAATCAGGAAAGGATTTATCAGTTACGTATTCACAATAGGCTTCATCAATAACAACAATTATTTTCTCAGATATATTTTTCAATAATTGTTCAAGCTGTGAATGGGTAATGATTGTTCCTGTGGGATTATTGGGATTGGCAATGAAAATAACTTTGGTTTTTTTAGTGATGAGTTGGAAAATATTTTCTACATCACAAATAAAATCTGTTTGTTTGGCAAAACTATATTTTCTCCGGTGAGCAGCAGCGAGTTGTTCGTAAGCAACAAAACTCCGCTCAAAAAGTATAATTTCTTCATCAGGCTCAACAAATGTCTGGATAATTCCATCAATTAACCTCACTGAGCCTGCACCTACAACAATATCTGTTGCATCAACGTTAAATTTTTCTGCAAGCTTTTCTTCCAGGCGGACAGGCAGTGAAGGATACAGATGTACATTTATTAAGCCTTTTTTAATTGTTTTCTGAACTTCTGGAGAACAGCCATGGCTATTTTCATTTGCGTTCAGACGTATTATTGGTTGTTTTTTATTCTTCATTTGATAAAATATCTTCAAAAATTCCTTTGCTGATGTTATATAAAACTTCTTTCCTATACCAGGCAGTAGCACGTATATCTGAAATGGGAGAGGCATAACCCACTACTTTCTCTGCAAACTCTTTCTTTTCATTTTCAGAAATTTCAAAAATGTTTTTTCCTGCGAGAAATTTGCAGGCGGAATCGGTGGAACGAATAGTAGGTGCTGATGAGCCAATTGCTATTCCTGCATGAATAATTTTTCCTTTAATATCAGTTTGAATATGGTATGCCAGCGACACAACAGAACACTCCATTGATTTACGTGTGCCTATTTTAATGAATCTGGAAAAAATTCTTTTTTTATTTTTTTCATTTCCGCGAATAGAGATGCTGTAAAGCAATTCGCCTCGTTTAAGAGCTGTAGCTCTTACTCCTGTGTGGAAATCATGAATCGGAATTCTTCTTCTCCTTCCATTTTCATTAATAATCTCACAGTTCGCACCCAATGTCATTAACGCACAGGCAATATCTCCGGAAGGTGAAGCTGTACAAAGATTTCCTCCCACAGTAGCTACCTGCCTTATCTGGGTTGATGCAAGATTTAGTGCTGCCTCATGTAAAACAGGAAAATTTCTTTTTATTTCTTCGTTCATAACAATATTGTGTGCAGTAACTCTTGAGCCTATTGTTAAACCCTTGGATGTTTTCTTTATCCCTGTAAATACAGCATCTTTTACCTGTGTAATATTTATCACAGTCAAATTTTCCTCTGGCTTTTTTCTTAGCTCTAATAATAGGTCGGTGCAGCCGGCTCCAAAACGAAATTTTTTTCTTTTCAAATTTTTTACGACCGAAAGAAGTTCTTTAGTCGTTGTCGGGTTTATGATTTCAAAACTCATTTTATTTCAATTAAATATTTTTATGAATTGCTTTCAATACTTTTTCAGGAGTAATTGGCAGCTCAATAATGTCAATATCAAGTGCATTACACACTGCATTTGCAATTGCAGCGGCAGTGGGAATCAATGGTGCTTCACCAACACCTTTAGCTCCGTAAGGGCCTTGCTTGTCGTTTGTTTCTATCGGAAAAAAATCTATTTCCGGAATATCCGAAGCAGTAAGCATTTTGTAGTTATGAAAATTCGGATTCAGAATTTTTCCATCTTTCATCAGTAGCTCTTCTGAAAGCGCATAACCCATTCCCTGCAAAATTCCTCCGTGAATTTGACCATCGAGTAAAAGCGGATTCAGCACTTTTCCCACATCCTGTGCCACCCACACATTTTTTACACTCACATTGCCAGTATAAGTGTCTACTTCCACTTCTATTGCCTGCGAAGCAAAAGCATAGGTTCCCGAAACATTCCCTTTGTATTCCTTATTCTGGACCTGGCTGGATGGCTCATAAAAATAAGAAGCTATTGCCAGTTCGTTCGGATGGGAGAAATGCATTTCACGAACTACTTTGTCGAGGGCAATGCTGTTACCGGATATGCTGGATTTGATGAATCCATTTTCGTATTCAAATTCTTCATCACTGGTTTTGAGAAGTTCGTTTGCTTTTTTATTTAATTTCTCTTTCAGAATTTTTATTGCACCAAGCAATGAATTTCCGGCCACAAAGCTGGTACGTGAGGCATGCACTCCCACATCCCAGGGCTTTATATCGGTGTCGGTATTAATAACTTTAATTTTTTTCAAATCAATTCCAAGTTCTTCCGAAGCAATCATAGCAAGCACAGTTTCTGAACCCTGGCCAATTTCATTGGAACCGGTAATAATCGTACAATATCCGTACGGGTCAATTTTTAGTGTGGTTCCACAACCGTCAGAACGGTATATTTTTGCACCACCACCTACATGCAACATTGAAGCATAACCGATTCCGCTTACAAACCTCTTTTGAGTGCTTTTTTTTGATGAGTGTTTGCTCACTTCACTTTTTTGAGTTTTTAATTTTGATTTAGTTATTACTGTTTCCAAACACTCTTTGTGTCCGCAGGTTTCGTAGTGTAAACCTTGTCCGGTAGTTTCTCCTTTTTCATTTGCGTTCAGCAGACGGATTTCAGCTTTGTCCATACCAATTTCTTCGGCAAGTAAATCAATCATACGCTCCAAAGCAAAAGTAGCCTGTGGATTTCCGTATCCTCTGAATGAACCCGCAAAAACATTGTTGGTATAAACGGCCGTTGCGTCAAACATGCAGGCACCAACTTTATATAGCGATGAAAATGCCTGCATAATTACAAACGGAGTAGTTGCACCCCATGAAGTATAAGCTCCATTGTCTTTCACAATATTTATTTCCCGGAAAGTAAAATTTCCTTTTTTGTCAACTCCCGCAGTTAAATCAATTATCATTGGTTGGCGTGTGGGGGATGCAATAAATTCTTCCTCGCGTGAATAAATTATCTGAACCGGTCTGCCGGTTTTCATTGAGAGCAACGCACAAATTGGTTCAAATGGATACATATCTAATTTGCTTCCAAACCCCCCTCCAATCACAGGTTGAATGATTCTGATGTCGGAAGGATTCATTTTGAGCGCGTGTGCCATGTCGCGCTGATACAAAAACGGAACCTGTGTTGAACTGTAGAGTAAAAGTTTACCATCTGTTTTATTATAGGATGCGGTGATATTGCTTGTACCCATACAAGCATGTGTCATTCGCGGAAGCGTGAATCTTCTTTTTACAATAGCTGCACTTTTCTTTTTTTCTTCTTCAAGATTACCGTGTTCATAATGAAATGTTTCCGCAATGTTTTTATTTTGAAATTTTCCTGAAATAAATTTATTAATCTGCGGAGCATCTTCTTTCAATGCTTCAAACGGCCCATATATTCCTTTTCGGATTTTATATTTTACCTTGATTAGCTTTAGCGCCTGCTGTGCTATTTCTTTTGTTTCGGCTGCTATAGCGGCAATTTCATCACGTATACAGTTCACCTCACCTTTTTTCAAAATGGGATGATCGCGCTTATAGCTGATATTATTGGTATCTATATCATCTGCGGTGATTATGCAAACAACCCCTGGGATTTTTTTGGCTGCGGAAATATCAATAGTAAATTCTGCCGAAGGATGTTCTGTTCGAAGAATTGCACCGTACAACATACCCGGCAAAACAATATCGTGACCGTACACGGCCTTTCCTGTAACACGGATGTGTGCATCGTGTTTTGGAGTGGGTTTGCCAATTATTTTCAATTCTTTAAACATAAATTACAGTTATTAATTTAACATCATATAATATTTCGCCTTTCCAAACTCCTTTCGTTCTCTATCATAAAGAGTAATATCAATTGCGCTATACTTATCTTTGGGTTGTTTAAACTCTGTTTGAATAAAATATCCTGTCATACTTTGTTTTCCCGCGTATTCATTTACCTTTTGTATTGAATAAATTTTTAATCGTTGACCATCTATAGAAACATTTATCTCAACACTATCAATATTTGGAGCTATAGAACGAGTAGTCTCATTTTGTTTCCTGTTATCAAGAAATCTTGTTATACTCATGGGCCTCATATAGATTGTATATGCAGGAAAAGCTCCTTGAATCTTAAACACATTAACACCATATATTTCTATCTTTTCAATTTGTATATCTATTGTCAAGTCTTTATGAGCTGGCACATTCCATGTCCAAAATTCAAGATTACTTTTTGCATAATCACTTTTCTTAACAGCACATAAGGCAAAATAATTATTCTTTTTTGTCTTAAAAGAGTACAATCCACCCTTAGCAGACATTGCTGAATCAACCGTAATAAAATTGGAATCTTTTAACTCAATGGAAACACTATCCATAGGTAAATTTTCAAAATCAGTGATTTTACCTGAAATCGTTACATAATCCTGATTTTTACATGGTGAAATCAATAAGACGACTCCTGGAATTATAAAGAGTAAGGGTCTCATAATTTTTTGTATTAGCAGTTATTAATTTTTTGGTTTATACAAATATCTCTATTATTGTATCTGCAAAAACGTGATGTACAGGGCTTCTGTTCCACGGTTTCATCGGAAGTAAATTTTTCAGCATGAAGTTTTTGAAACGAAAAAAATACTGTTCCGACAATTGCTGCTGAACATATTTTCAGAAATTCTCTTCGTGTTCTGTCCATCTATCTTGACTTTGAAAAATATTTTTTTGTTTCATTAGCGGCATTTATTCCTGTAACAATTGCTCCTTCCATACAAGGCATCTCTATCTCACTACGTATCCAGTCGCCAGCGAGAAAAAGGTTTCTGAAATGTGTTCTCGTTCTTGGTCTGAATTTTACTGTGCCTGGTTCGGTGAGCAGGTAACGTTCGTGATTTGCTTTGTTCCTGTTGAAGGATTCATGGATGATTCCAGCTTTTCTCGGGTCTTTTGCACCTGGAACTTTGAGAAACGCATTGAAAATTATTTCTTTTAGTTCATCATCCGTTTTATTTTCGAAAGATGTTTCCTGTCCTACCCATTCAAGAGCAGAACCAATTCCTGGATTATTTTTATACTCGTCCTTAATAGTTTTATAATCCGCAACACTTCCCATTGGTTCATCAAGTCCATTAATAGTGACAGTTCCGGTTGGCATCACGGATTCTTTTGTCCATACCTGGTAAGAAAGTGAAACTACGGTTCGCAGATTTTCTATGCTCTTAAACCCATTCCAGAAAAAAGAATCACCCCAGTTCAGTTCCCTAAAGCAATCAGGAGGAATTGCCAGGATAAGTGCATCTATATTATTTATCTCCTGAATAGAATCCTGTATAACAGGTACAACATCTTTCCACGGTATTGTTCCATATCCATGAATTTTAGCATCCGGATCACCGATTTTTATACCTGTTATCTTTTGTCCGTCATGGATAAGTTCTGTAAGTTTTTTTTTAATAAAAATTTTTCCTCCAAGTTTTTCAAAATAATCTGTAAGCGGTTTAATAATGTTTTCACCATATGTTCCGTTTATGTAAAAATATTTACCCGTTCCAACCGCTTTTCTCACACCCATCAGGGTTAAATAGGTAGATATTTCATATGGCCAATTGAATGCGGCATCCTGTGAAAAACGAAACCATCTCATCTTTGTTATTTCTTTGTCCATGCCATGTTCAAGTGCCCAGGCAGTATAACATATATCATCATATTTTTCAATATCCATATCAAGATAAATTGTTTTCGCATTCTTTATCCCGAAATTAGTTATTTTCCTATAGGTGTTAAATGGGTAAGGTGGATTGGGAATTCGTAAATCAGGAGCAATGGAATGAACTTTTCCCGTGCTTTCTTCATAACATAAATTTATTCTTTTATTTGAAACCAGAGTCTTTTTTTCTTTCACTCCAGCTCGTTTCAACATTCTTCTCATATTGGTATACGGAGCAAACAGGCCATGCAAGCCATGGTCAATATTAAAACCTTCCGCATCGCGCCATGAAGTCGCGCGACCACCCAGGTGATGCCCCATATTGTATAGCCTTACATCAGCATCTTTCATCTCTTCCAGAATTTTGATTCCGGCAGCAATTCCGGCAAGCCCTCCTCCTATGATAACCACTTTTTTCATTCGGATTTCAATTTGAATTTATCGAAATAAAAACCTACCAATTCCTGATAACCCTTTCCATTTGTACTGTTTTTCCCGGAAGATTTTTCATTTACTACCACTTTGCATGGACCTTCCCAGAAATAATTGTAAAAGAGAATAGGCATCTCGTGGTCGTCCCATTGGGGAGAAATATGAAGCTCGTATCCCCATTCCGGAATATCCAGCGTCCATTCGACCGGATATTTAATATTTGTTCTCGGACTTTCCCATATTCGGTGAGATGATGCGTTAATGGTTTTATACACACTGGTTTTTCCATTCTTGTCAAGTTGTGTTACCGACTGAACAAGAATTTTTCCAGTTAAAATATTTTTAACAATATACAGATTCAGCGCGTCACCATTGTCAAGTGTAATTCCCCACCAACACCAGCGTAGGTTTTTGTTGGGCCAGGGCTTTCCCCATTGATGGTCATACCATACCACGCCTTTCAAATCATGAAAAGAATCATCCGCTTTGAGTTTTCCGATTGAACCTAATTGCGGGTAAGAATAATAGTAAACATCCTGCGAACGCTTTATTCCGATGAGTCCGGTACCATCAAGAAGCAGAGGTTTTGAAGAATCGGGAAGCGACATAAGAAGTGAAAGCACAAGTGAATCATTATTGATTACAAATGAATAACTTCCTTTTTGTTTTTTCAAAATGCTGTTGTCGTAATTCAAATCAAGCGGTGCTCCCGGTTTTTCATTTGGGCCTTTTGGATACGTAAAAATATTTTTCTTTCCTGCTATCGGAAGCGATAGAGGCGACAGTGATTTATCAAAAATATAATTGTAATAATTTTTTCCGGTATTCAGGTTGGTAATCTTGTATGTGAGGTATCTTTCTCCAAGACCACGGATAAAACTGGCATAAAACGACCAGGCGTATTTTGAAGAATCGGTTTCGTAAAGATACCCGTAGTAATACCACCATTCCATAGATTTATAGGTATGAATTTCCTCTTCATCAACGGGAGAAAGAATTCGTTTTCCCTCACTGTTGTAAACTGGTTCTTTTTTATTCAGGAAGTAAGGATAACATGAAGTCAATAAAATCATAAGCAGGCTTATAGCCAGCAAAAATTGTAAATATATTTTTGAAAATGATTTCATGAAATTATCTTACTCTCTCGAAATTTTTTCAACTGCGTCAATAATTTTTACGTAACCCGTGCATCTGCACAAATTTCCTTCCAGCCATTTTTTAATTTCATCTCTTGTGGGGATTTCGGATTTCGCCTTTCCGGTAGTCTTATGAGAATTCTCGTACCGATTCATCAATCCCTTAATCGACATTGCCATTCCTGATGTACAGAATCCACATTGTACCGCCCCATTTTGAACAAGTGCATGCTGCACTTCATCTAATGAACCATCGCTTTTTGTCAATCCTTCAATGGTTGTGATTTCTTTTCCGTTTGCATTCACGGCTAAAAATAAACAGGAGTTTATTGGAGCGCCATTCATAAGCACTGTACAGGCACCACATTCACCTTCATTGCAGCCCGGTTTTGTTCCTTTGAGTTCAAAAACATCGCGAATCACATCCAGCAATACGGCTGAAGGTTTTACTTCACAGGAAACTTTTTTTCCGTTGAGCACGAATGAGATTTTATGCAGCGACCCATTTTCCTTTTTTATTTTCTGTACCATCGTAAATTATACTTTTTATCATTTTGAATAATATTCCCTGCCCATCCTG
The DNA here is from genome assembly GCA_023251835.1 of Bacteroidota bacterium. Taxonomy (GTDB): domain Bacteria; phylum Bacteroidota; class Bacteroidia; order 2-12-FULL-35-15; family 2-12-FULL-35-15; genus 2-12-FULL-35-15. The sequence continues at coordinate 73,236 of JAHEXZ010000015.1, forward strand.
AATGCTGACATAGTTTTTTCCCTGTGATAATCCATCACTGTATTCTGAATTGCTTTTTCAATTGTTTCCGCAGTGAACGGAAAATTCATCATCTTTGTGGCTCTTCCAAGAAGGAGAACGTTGTATAAAACGGAATCAACATTCTCAGGAATAGTTTTAACAAATACAACCTCTTTGCATTGTTCTTTCAGGTAATCTGCAAAAGAATTTACGTCAGGGTATTTAGCAGTTTCGGAATTTACCGAATAAGGTGCAATTTGATAGTTACAGAAAATTATACTGCTATTTTTATGCAGGTATGGGATACAACGTTGTGTTTCGAGTGGTTCCAGCCCAATAAGAAAATCAACATTGGCTTTTCCGATAAATCCAGTATTGTATTTCCCTAACCCAATGCCGGCAGTTACAATTCCTCCGCGCTGTGAAAGTCCATGAATTTCGCTCACACTAACAGGAATATCTGAAATAACTGCCGCCTCTGCCAGAATGTTTGTTAGATATACTATTCCCTGCCCACCTACACCAGCCACAAGAATCTTATTTATTTTGTTTTTCATGTAAACTTTTTAAGCCAGGTTAATGCATTGCGTTCATTACTAAAAATCATTGAAGGATAATATTTTTTTTCTTATCGTTCCACTATTTCCCATCGTATCGCATTATTCGGACAAACATCTATACATAAACCGCACAATGTACAGCGGCTATAATCTATTTTTATTTTTCCGTTCACTTTTACCATTGCAGGACAACCGAAATTATCTATGCAGTGATTACATTTCATACAGGATTGGTATAGATTAAAACGTTCAAGAGCTCTTCCTAAATTCTGCCCTTCTGAGAGAACATTAACACGTGTCTCTCCCCACTTTGTCCGAAAGGACTCGTTCGGAGGGGAGAGCTGGAGAGGGGTGTTATTCAATTTCTCTAATGCTTTTTCTCCTTCATAATCATGCTGATAATTCTCCAAAAGTTTTCGTACTCCAACTGCGGCTTTTTTCCCGGATGCAATTGCACCAATTACGCTCATATTGTTTCCGGAAGAAATATCTCCGGCAACAAAAATGTTTTTGTATCCTGAAAATCCTTTATCATTTTTAATTCTTCCCTGCATATCTATTTTTTCTTTTCCTATCTTTTCAAAAACAGGTTGCTCGCTTTGTTGTCCAATAGCAGTGATTATATAATTACATTCTAATTTTTTCAGAAATTCCTTTTTGACGAATGAGTGAAGGTTGATTTCTATTTTTTTCGAGGAAGAAACAGAACACTCAGTTACAAAACTATCATGAATAAATTCAATATCTTCTGCAATAGCATGATTGACTTCTTCTGCAAAAGCGGGCATTGTTTCTGCACTTTCAACGCAGGATACTATTACTTTATTATGAGGGTTTAATTTTTTTGCAGAACGTGCGGCATCAATAGCACTATTACCTCCACCAATTATAAGAATAACAACACTTTCTATATCATCCCTGAAAGGGAGGGCCTTGGTGTTAAATGCTTTTAAAAATGAGAGTGCATCAAGTCTTTTTTCAAAGGGAATATTTTTTTCAATAACATCCAAAGTCTTTGACTTGCCCATGCCGATAGCAAGAATAACAGAATCAAACTCATCCGAAAGTTTTTCCAATGTAAAATCTTTACCGAGTGATTTATTAAAATGAAATTTCACACCTATTTCTTTCAGCTGCATCGCTTCAAAATCAAAGCCCGTTTTGTCCATCCTGAAATCCGGAATGGCAAATGTTACCATACCTCCTGCTTTGTTTTCTTTTTCAAAAATTTCTATACTGTATCCTGCCTGTGCTAAGTCATAAGCTGCGCTTAACCCGGCAGGGCCTGCACCAATAATGGCAACTGATTTATTCAGACTTGCCGAATTTTTTGCTCTTGATTTAGGTAAAGTGAAATCGTGAAAATTTTCATCAATGGACGAAACAAATTTTTTCAATGCTTTAATAGGCACTGCTTCTTTCTGTAATGAAAATAATTCACATGGACGATGACATATATCTCCACAGGTTCTCGCGAAAAGCATTTTATCTCTCACAATTTCCACTGCCGATTTGTAATCTCCTTCAAGAATTGAATTGAAAAATCCATGGTTACAAATATTCGCAGGGCATAATTGTTCTTCCCCTGCAATGGAAACTTCAGCAAACAATTTTGCGCGGGCGCGTGATAAATTATTTTTTGGAGCATAACCGCGGGAGCAGGCAAGCGAAACATCTTCATGATTAGCGCAGGTATTGCAGAGATTTTCATCCACCACAATTTTCATTTTTTTATTTGTTTTTTCCTTGAAATCAGGAAGAAAAATGCAGGGTGCTTTTGAAATAATTACTGAAACACCCTTGTGCGACATAGCTTTATTTAATTTTACAAATCCATCACGAATATCAAATGGATTGAAGGTCTCTACCACTTCTATTCCCATACCTTTCAGCAATGGTGCTATTTCTATTTCGTGGTATTTTGGTAAATGTTGTGAAGCTCCGGGATGTGACTGATGTCCTGTCATACCTATCGTACGGTTGTCAAAAATCACCACAAGAATATTGGCGCGCGTATAAACGGCATTCACCAGCGAGGTAAGTCCCGAGTGAAAAAATGTTCCGTCACCAAGCAATGCCACAACTTTTTTCCCATTCTGTGAATGATGAAATGCTTCATATAACCCTTGCGCCATGGAAATGCTCATGCCCATGTGATTGATGGTATCAATCATTTTCAGGGGAGGCAGCGCTCCAAGACCGAAACAGCCTATGTCTCCGCACATCAGCAGTTCGCCCTGCTCTCTCGGTATTGCAAGTTTCAGTAAATAAAAAGTTGCACGGTGCGGACAACCGGAGCATAGAACAGGCGGGCGGGGAGGAAGATTTTGTATATAATTTTCAGAGTTATCTAGAATACGATTTTCTTCCTTGTTGATAGAAATATTCAGGAAATCTTCTAACACTTTTGTGATAATGTCAATAGAAAATTCTCCTGTTGGAATAAGCACTGAAAATCCTTTACCTAAGATTTCAGATTTATTTTTATTTTTTTGTGCAAGCGTACGAACAGCATTTTCAATAAAGGGGTCTAATTCTTCCAGCACCAAAATTTTTTTTAAATTTTTTTCCAGAAAATTCAACACTTCTTGTTCAGGAAAAGGATGAATCATTCCGAGTGAAAGAATATTCACTTTATCTTCAATAGTATGGTGATGTAAAATTTCATTCAGGTATGCTGTAGAAACTCCGCTTGTAATTATTCCGAATTGGGTTAAATTTCCCCTCTCCAAAGGAGAGTTTTTAAGGGTGAGATGTTTACTGTTCTCAGAAAGTAAATTTAGAACAGCTTTACTTTTCAGTTTATCAAGCAAACGCGTATGTGCTGTTGCTGTTCTTGCCGGAATATTTATATGTTCGGGAATACGGTCAAACTTTGCTGAGTGATTTTCATAATTTATTTTTCCGTAGTTGATAACACTCCTCGAATGAGAAACGCGTGTTGTAGTGCGAACAATAACTGGTAATTTTAGTTCTGCTGAAAGTAGAAATGCCTGTTTTGTCATTTCTTTTGCTTCATCAGGTGTAGCCGGATTAAAAACCGGTACCGAAGCCATAGGCCCCCAGTATCGGGAATCCTGCTCATTTGAGCTGGAGTGACAGCCGGGGTCATCACAAATCACTATTACCAAAGAACCCATAATTGTTTGGTAAGTAATACTCATCAGAGCATCACTGGCAACATTCATTCCTACATTTTTCATTACGCACATAGTGCTTTTATGTCCGATGGAAAATGCAATAGCTTTTTCAAGAGCTATTTTTTCATTAATACTGTATTCAAAATAAATTTTGCGAGCAGTTTGTTCTGCGTATTTTTCTTCGTGTTCTGATTTATTCTGAAAATCGTTGACATATTTGAATACTTCCGAAATTTCTGTAGATGGAGTTCCTGGATAAGCAAACACACCATTCACCCCTGCTTCAATTGCCCCGCGAGCAATTGCTACGTTTCCCATCACACAACGTTTTTGAGGGTGACTATGCGATGTAAGTATTTCAATGGTTTGACGAAGCATTGTTCTTTTTGTGCAAGATTTAATTTGTGCTATACTTCGACTGAATGACCCCGATAGCTATCAGGGCAGCAAACGCATTCGCTCAGTATAAATTAGTAAAATTTGGTACTTTGTTACCCAAAAAAACAGTTTCCTGTTGTATAATTTTCAATATTGTTGACAGAATTTTATCCCCACCAGAATTTCCATCCACCCAGTGAATTTTAAATCCGTTTTTTTCCATCCTACGAAACCATGTCATTTGTCTCTTGGCGAATTGATGAATGGCTGTATTTAATAAGGAAAACATTTCATTGTATTTTAATTCTCCCTGTAGAAACATAGTCAGAAATTTATATTCTAAACCGTAATTTTTGAGTTGATTTGATGAAATACCTTTACCAAGTAATTCTTTCACTTCATCAATCATTCCTTGTTCAAATCTTCTCTTTAATCGCTGCGTAATCTTTTGCCTGAGAAGATTTCTTTCCATATGAATACCGATAACTCTACTGTTTATCTTAGGAAAATCATTTTTTAAATTGGGGTTGTTGATATTATAATGTTCAATCTCAATTGCCCTGAGAACTCTGTTGATATCATTTGAATCAGTTGCATTATGTAGTTTGCGCATTCCTGATAGTATTATTACAAGTTCTTCCAGACTTTTCCCTTGCAGATGCTCCCTTAATTGAGAATTTACAGGAACATCAACTAACTTGTATCCTTTTAAAACTGCTTCAAGATACAGTCCTGTCCCTCCACACAGAATCGGTACATTACCACTTAAAGTGATTTTCTGATAAGCCGACAAAAATTCATTTTGATATTGATAAACACTAAATTCTGTTCCTGGGTCAGCGATGTCAATCAAGTGAACAGGAATTTTTTTGTTGTGAACTATATAATCATCAAAATCTTTTCCGGTACCAATATTCATTTCTCTGTAAACCTGGCGGGAATCTGCGCTAATGATTTCACCATTTATCCGGTATGCCAGACCGGTCGCAATTTTTGTTTTCCCGGAAGCCGTGGGGCCAAGAATGGTTATCATATTGGTAGTTGGTGAAATCATGTATTTAAATTATTTTTTTTTCTTTCAGAATTACCATTTCTTCTTCGGTAACACCACATGATTTATATACTGCATCGTTATGTTCACCTAAACGAGGAGCTCCTTCTACCTGAAAATTATTTTTTATCAGAAAATCGGTATGGTGTGAAGGCGGAGAAAGTTTTGCTTCTTTTCCATCAGGAAGTTTTGTTTTTACCATTGCATTGCATACATATTCAAGAGCGGCAACTTCTTTGATGGAATTTACCGGGGCAACGGAGAGATTCAGCGAGATGCATAAATCATAAAATTCTTTGGTAGTATAATTTTTTGTGAGCGTACCGATTTCTTTATAGATATTTTCTTTGTCTTTCATTCGGCCTTCGTTTGTTTTACGCATTGGTTTTGCCAATGACTCAAATCTTTCCAACGAAGTGAATTTTGCCCACTGGGAATCATTTCCTATTGCGAGATAAATAAAACCGTCTTTTGTAGGATAGGCATTGCACGGAATAAAACTGCGATGTTCGTTTCCACTTCGTTGAAAAAGTTCGTCATCGCTTTTTACAAAATTCAATTGTGGAAGAGCGGTAATCAGCCAGCTTGCTGCACATTGCGCCATTGATATGTGAATTTCTTTGCCAGGCTCTTCTAAATCTTCTACATAGGGAAAGACTTTGTTGTCCGGTACTTTTTTGAGTTCTGAAATTTCCTCTCTATCCTTTGGAGGCGGGGTGGGGGAGAGGTATTTTTGTTCCAGCATTGCAAGTAACACCTGTGTAAAAGCTTCTTCACCCGCTTTCAAATCAATGATGGGTATTCCACATGGAACAGGTTTTCCGCTGGGTTCGCCCGTGAGAAAGGTGTAGCCAAGTAATGCCTGCAATGCGGGGTCGTAGCCAGCGCGTTCAGGATGTGCAGGACCCATCGCTGAAATACCGCACCATATTAAGTTGGGATTTGCTTCGCGCAATGTTTCAAAATCAATTCCCAGTTGTTTGTATCTTTTCGGAAGCGTATTGCACATAAATACATCAACTCTTAGTTCCCGGATAATTTTTTTCAGCAGTTCCTGCCCTTCTTTTTTCTTAAGATTAATTGTGATAGCTTCCTTCCCAACATTTGGGGCGATGTAGTAAGAATGTAAATCATGAAATCCTAAGTTTGCACCGATATAGCGGTTTGGGTCTCCCGCATTTTCATCTCCTTCGGCAGGCGATTCAATACGAATCACTCTCCATCCCAACTGCACAAAGCGTTGAGTGGCATAAGGCAAAGCCAGAGCCTGTTCAAGTGATAATATTGTTTTCTTTTCCAGCATTCTTAAAAGAAAATCGGTTCGTTATATTCTCCATAAACTTCTTTCAGCACACCTATGATTTCTCCAACAGTTGCATATTCCTTTACTGCGGAAATAATGGATGGCATGAGGTTATTGTTTTTCTTTGCATCCTCTCTGACAGCATCAAGTAGTTTTTTCATTTCGTCATTATTTCTTTCTGCGCGTTTCTTTTTCAGTTTTTCCACTTGCTTCTTTGCCGCTTCTACATTATATGGATGAAATTCTACAGAGTGCTTCTCTTCTTCTTTGCGATAACAATTCACGCCTACTTTTAAAATTTTTCCTTCCTGGGTTGCTTTTTCACGCTCATATGCCTGGTATGAAACGGCTTCCTGAATTTTTCCGGTTGCAACTGCATTGATGATTCCTCCCCACTTATCCACTTCCTTCATGGATTCACAGATTGCGTTTTCAAACTGATTTGTGAGCGTTTCAATATAGTACGAACCACCAAGTGGGTCAACCGTATCGCAAACTCCCACTTCGTGCATCATTATTTGCATAGTGCGTAGTGCAATTTCCGCAGCTTTTTCGGTGGGAATGGTGAATGCTTCATCATAAGTGCAGAGTGCCATGGTTTGAGTTCCTGAAAGCGCACTTACGAGCGCATAGTAAGCTGTTCTCACAATATTGTTTTCTGGCTGCTCCTTGGTCAGGCCCGCCCCACCGCCTCCTGCAATCATTCTTAACCAGCATGATTCATCTTTCTTAGCATGATATTCTTCACGCATAATTTTTGCCCACAACCTTCTTCCGGCACGGAACTTTGCAATCTGCTCAAATAAATTTCCGTAGATATCAAAATTGTAAGAGAGGCGGGATGCAAATTCGTCAATATCAATTCCGCGTTTCATTGTTTCATCAGAATATGCTTTCGCGATGCAAAATGCATATGCCATTTCCTGAACAGGGTTTGCTCCTGATTCACGGATATGATAACCGCACACGCTTACAGGCGAGTATTTTGGGACATGTTTTGCACAGTATTCAATTGTATCTACAACTAATTTTACCGATTTATCAACGGGGAAAATCCAGGTTCCGCGGCCGATAAATTCTTTAAGAATATCATTCTGTGCCGTACCCCGGAGATTTTTTAAATCATATCCGCGCTTTTCAGCAAGAGCAAAATACATTGCCATCAGTACAATTGCAGAACCGTTGATAGTCATTGACACGGTAATTTTATCCAAATCAATTCCTTTAAATGCAATTTCAAAATCTTCTAGTGTATCAATCGCCATTCCCACCCGACCTACTTCGCCAAGTGCACGTGAGTCGTCTGAATCCAACCCACATTGCGTAGATAAATCAAATGCTACATTCAAACCGGTTTGCCCGTTTTTAATCAGAAACTGAAAACGTTCATTGGTCTCTTCAGGCGAAGCAAAACCTGCATATTGCCTGATAGTAAATGGACGCTTACGGTACATCAGTGGGTGGATGCCTCGTGTAAATGGGTATTGACCAGGAAGTTCTTCCTCCGTATTGAGATTTTTTCCGTAAGCATCTTTGAAAGTATAGACAGGCTTAACCTCAAAACCCGATTCGAGAAATACTTTTTTTATTTCTTCACTTCGGCTCTGCTCAGTGCAGGCTTTCTTTTTATCTGTGGTCTTTTTTTCCATCGGAATTATTTAGTCGATCTTAAATTCTCCCTTTTAAATCCTTAATATAACCTACCACTGTTTCAATGGTTGTTCCTGTGGCAAATGCTTTTTTTGCTCCTGATTTTTCAAGAGAAGAAACATCTTCGGCTGGAATATTTCCTCCCACTATCCAGGGAATTTGCAAACTACTTTTTTTCATTTCCTCATTCATCTTTTCGCAAAGAATCTGGTGAGTTCCTGAAAGAATAGATAACCCAATCACAGCCGGATTTTCTTTTTTCGCGCGTGCTACAATATCTTCAATAGATTTTCTTAAACCTGTATAAACCACTTCATGTCCTGCTTCTTTCAATGCGTGCGCCAGCACTTTTACACCTACATCGTGGCCATCCAGTCCGGGTTTTGCTAAAAGTATTTTCATTCTTGTTGTGATTACGAATGTTATAATATACTGAACGAATGGGTTTACTGGTTTTTGCAAACTCATTCAGTTGAAGTATAAATTACAGAGATTAATTACTCATTACTTTATCATATTCACTTCCCACTCTTCCTTTCCTGCATAGTTTGGTGACCATAAAATCAGCAGAGTGTTTTGCCTGAATGCTTACGGCTTTATCCAGAGTGGTATTGCACGCTGCTTCCACACAATCGGTTATGGCTTTCATGGCTTCCCTCATTCCATTTGCATTAGCAAGTAATTTTTCATCAAAAGGAAGTTTTCCTAATGGTTTTTCATCTACTTTTCTCAGAGGCAGAACCGAAGTTCCTTTCTGTATAATTTGCCATGCTTTCTTCAAACAGTTTTCAAGTGAATCAGAATAATCAGCCAGCCAGCCAACAGTTTCTTTTGCTTTGATTTGTTTTCCCTGCAACAACATATTCAGCAAATACTTTCTGTCTTCTTTTTTTGCTTTCCGGATTGCCCAATGGCAGCCCTCCATTCCTGGAACTACAGGAAGTGTTACTTCAGGCATGGAGAAAACTGTATTTTCATCTGCGATAAGATAATGACAATGCATCATTAACTCCAGCATTCCACCCATGCACCGTTTACCGTTTACAAAGCCAATTGAAATTTCAAATTCGTTATATAATCTCCGTGCAGTTGCCGACCATGTGGAGGCAATGCGTTCGCCTTCTTTCACTTCAGTAATGGCAGGGAAAAATTCATTCGTATCAGCACCTACCATTTGGGTGGAAAGATGAAAATCGCTTGTAACAATCACGCGCCTTATTTTATTTTTCTTCAGCCAGTCAATGGCACGGTTTATTTCGTCATTCACATCGCTGTTATAGCTCTCGCGGGAGATAGTAATCACTCCTGCTTTTCCATCATGTTCAGCATTTACATAAAGCTGCTGCCATTCGGGCGAATTTATCTTTTTAAATTCTTCAGGATACCATTTTGTTTTTGCTGATTCGGGATGAAGTTTGTGATATTTTTTTACGGTATTAATTACCTCATCGGTACCGAGGTTTCTTGCCATAGCAAGAAGTCCTTTTGTAAACTGCGCGCAGAGCTCTGCAATGGCATTCATCGAAGAAAGATTGGAGCGCTTTTCTTTCAGCATAATGGAAGTCATCTGGAAAAGCGGACCAAGAATCATAGTTCGTAAAATTTCATCATCATCTTTATCCTTGCTCCAGTTCACCATTGGTCGGAAATGGTCAAGAGGATACCAGTTTTGTCCACTGTCTTTGTGTTCATCTAAATCTTTCGTAGGTGTGAAAAGAGCTCCATAATTTTTGCTTAAGTGGTACAGGCAGGACCAAGTCAGAAAATTTGCGCCTTTAGCTCCGATAGCATCATGTGCACGGAAAGGATTAGGGCCAACGAGCTGACGGATGTATTTATCTGCTTTCCAGAAAGGTGTATTAGTTTGTTCGTGATAACGTAAGCCTGCGAGCATGAGCCCACAGAAGAATACATCGAGCACAAACGACCAGTCATCGCTCACTTCAACAGGAATCAACCCAAGCGACCAAAGTAATTGAGTAGCTGCTGATGGTTTGTCTTCAACGATTTCAAAAATTTTATTGATTTCGTGTGGGAAAGCAGGATGAGCGATGTTCACTCCCAGTTGTGATGAAGGAAAACCGGAAGTAACAGAATAAATGGTGATACCGGGAAATTTTTTCCTAAAAAGTTCATAGTGTCCTTTTTTCAATTCAAGAATTTCAGGAATTGCTTCTAAAAGGAATTTTGGTTTATAAGCTGCCAGAGAATCAGGAAGTGTTTTTCCATCATAGGTGAGACGGATAATATTTTTCATGATATTATCCGCATCTTCTTTTCCGAATGCTTTTTGCAAACCACTATATTGCTTTCCTATTCCATCGGGAGCACCAGGCAAATCGAGTGCGATGATTGGGATATTGTAAGGCAAAAGTCGTGAAGCAAATTGCATCACTTTTCCTGCACCTACAATTCCGTTGGCTCCGGAAATTACTATGGCTCCTCTGTTGTTTGGTTTCCCGAAAACTTTGTCAACTAACTCTGAAGTATTCACTGGAAGTTTTCCGTTCTGAAATATTTCTAACACTGTTCCTAATCCTAGGGTTTCAAGTGTTGATTGTCGCATTGAATTCATAGCTGAACTATTTTTTTGTTATTAACTTACATGAAAAATTGATGCAATACCCACATCGCCTGCTGCGCAACCGAAAACCAGCACATAACCACCTCCTAAATCAACCGCTTCTTCCAATGCTTCCATCAAAATTCTGGTCAGAGTTGGTCCCTGTGGGTGCCCAAATACGAGTGGGCTTCCTGTGTTGTTCATTTTATGCCAGTCATAATTCATCACTTTGGCAAAGATGGCATCATTCACTGCAAACGGATTATGATCCTTTACCACTTTTATTTCTTTCATGGTTAACCCTGTTTGCTTTAGAAGTTTTTGTACTGCAAGTGCTGGTGCTTCAGGCATTAGTGAAGGGTTAGTACGTACTTCTGTTTTTGCTATGAATGAAATTTCTATTTCAGGTTTTTTGCTTAATTGCTTAGCTTTTTCTTTTGTTGTCACAAGCAATGTTGCCATTCCATCTGCTGCGTGAGTTTGAGTTCCGCCAGTTACGCAGGAATCTAGTTCCCTCATGGCACGTAAAGCGTCAATGGAAATTTTCTTTACACCTGCATCTTCGGTAACCCATCCTGCAGATTTACCCTGCACATTTAAGATTTCGAAAGGGAAAGCAACCCTGTTAAGGAAACCTGATTCTTTTGCGTTGAAATATTGTTCATAACGATAACAAGTAAGTTCATCCACTTCTTTTTTAGCAATCTTGTATTTTCTTGCAGCGAACCCTGCGGCATTCAGCATGGCTTTTCCGGTGGAGGGGTCGAACCCGAAGTTGTCCCATACATCAGCGAGAACTTCAGTGCGTTTGTAACTTCTCCTTTCAGGAAAAACTCCCACGGGAGAATCGCTTGTGCGGTCAAAAGTGAGAACGCCAACGGCCTCGCTCGCTCCGCTCTGTACTTGCGCCCCGGCAAGAATCACTGCCTGTAATCCGGTTGCACATGCTTGTTCCATCTGAAAGCCGGGCAAACGTTTTCCCATACAGTTCGCAACTACAGTTGCGTTCCAGAATTTAAAATGCCACGGAACAGTTGAGCCTATAATCAGATAATCCAGATTGCTCACCGGAACTTTTCTTTTGTTCATAATGCGTGCCATAGCCTCACCTGCAAACTGGCCTATATTTACCTCCGCCAGTGGAGACGTTTGCCATGCAGGAAAATAACTGCATCCCCATGTGCCGTAAGGAATATAGGCATTGGGAAACATTTTTTGAATTTTGTTTTTCATACTCTGTTTGTTTTATAATCCGAGTTCCTTTGCAATATTTATTTTAAGAATTTCTGAAGTGCCTCCTCCAATAAGTGTAAAGCGTGAATCGCGGAGGTATCTTTCAATGTTGTATTCTGCTGCATAGCCGTAAGAAGCAAGTATACGACTGGCTTCATCGCAAATATGCACTGCACATTCTGAAGCATAAAGTTTTGCAATCATTGCTTCTTTTTGCCGGGGAAGATTTTTGTCGCTCAATGTTGCGGCATATAAAACATAATGCTTTGCGGTTTCTAATTGAACAGCCATGTCAGCAAACTTCATTTGTATTGCCTGAAATTTTCCAATCGGTTTTCCGAACTGTACTCTGGTTTTGGCATATTCAATCGTATCTTCGTAAGCTGCAGTAGCAACACCAATGGCAAGCGCGGCAGTCATAACCCTTATTTCTGCAAGAATTTCACGCAAACATTTTGTTCCTTCACCAATCCCTCCGAGCAAATAATTTTTCGGAAGTTCCACATCTATAAAACCAACTTCACTGGTAACCGAAGCGCGAACACCCATTTTATCAATACTTTTTCCAACCATTACACCTTTAATATTGGATGGAACAAAAAAGATAGAGAGTTGCTCGTGGTTATCTGTTCGAGCAAGTACGGTGAAGAAATCTGCAACAGGAGCTGATGTAACCCAGGTTTTTTGTCCATTAAGAATAAATCCGCTATCGGTAACTTTTGCTGTGGTTTTGATGGACATCAGGTCACTTCCTGCATTTGGCTCGGTCATACATATACCGCCAATCTTGTTTCCTTTTAATGCTTCTGAAAAGTATTTCTCTTTGATTTCATTATCTCCGAAACGATACAGAAAATAAGTTCCCATTAGCGATTGCATGGTACAGGCGGCAGCAAGTGAAAGCGAACCTTTTGCTAATTCAATAACGGCAAGCGAATATGAAACAATATCCAACCCACTTCCTCCGGCACTTTCAGGGTAACGCATTCCGAAAAATCCAAGTTCGCCAACTTGTTTGAAAAGTTCTTTTGGGAATTTTTTTTCTTCATCCAATGTTGCGGCAACAGGTTTCACTTTCTTCACGGAAAATTCACGGAAGGTTTGTTGAATTTGTTTTTGTACGTCTGTTAACTCAAAATCCATTTTTCTTTTTTACAGCTGCGATACTAAAGCACTACGTTATCTTTATGGTTTTATGGTTTCGCGATAAACAATTATTCCGGTATTACAGCTATCGCTTCAATTTCAATTACCGCAGGGTGGTCCAATAAATCAACCACGAAAATCATACTCATACAGGGATAATGGCTACCTATAATTTCTTTCCACACTTTTCCAAGTTCTTTGCGCGAAGCAAGATATTGTTCACGGTCTTTGCAGAAGCAGGTCATCTTGCAGATATGCTCTGTTTTTCCACCTGCTTTTTTTACAATTGCCACAATATTTTTCAGAGCTTGTTCAAACTGCGGAACAAGTTTGTCGCTGGCGAATTTTTCTTCCGGAGTCCAGCCCACCTGTCCGGCCATATATAGCGTTTTCCCTTTTGCGGCAAGAATACCGTTAGAATATCCTTTCGGAACAGGCCAGCCATCGGGTAATATAATCTCGTGAACCATTTGCTTTGCTTTTACCGCAAGGTTGCTAAGACGCTAAGCTCTCTTTGCGTCTTGGCGACTTTGTGGTGAATTTTGTTTTAACACCATAAAATTTTGCTGCCATTTTTGCTGAAACCACTTCATTCTTCACATCCCACAGAACTTTTTCTTTGTTGCGTTTTTTCGGGTTTCCATAACCGCCTCCACCGCCTGCAATCTGACGATATAATGTTCCATCAGGGATTCCGTAAATCATATCCTTGCTCATCGGAACAATTTTTTTTCCGTTCTTGTATTTTAATCCAATTGTATTTAGCACACTTCCTTTGCCTCCGAAAAGTCCGTAATTTTTTTCCACATCTCCATCACCGAAAACAACCATTGTAGTATCACCGCCACGCAGTAAAATTTTTGTTTCTGTTCCCAAACCACCCCGCCATTGTCCGGCACCTCCTGAATCACACAAAAATTCATGCTGCAAAATAAGGTGAGGAGTTTGCTGTTCATACATTTCGTAATCCTGGTCGAGCACACCTCCTGAAGCGTCAATCATGCCGATATGGTCATAACCGTCATCGTCTTTGAGAGCTCCGCTTCCGCCTTTTAGGCCCATAAAGCAGATGTCGACATATTTTTTTTCTGTGCGTGGATGAATACCCGTAAAGAGTGAACACAAAAGATGATTCCACCCGGCAGTGATTCGGTCAGGAATAGCAGGCCCTAATGCTTTGAAAATAGAATCAGCTACCTGTGGGCATAAATGATTTCCGAAAGTGGTGGCAGCAGGATATGATGCATTGAGAATTGTTCCTTCGGGTACAATGTATTTCAGTGGCTTAATCATTCCTTCATTGTGTGGGATGTTCGGATTCACCATTTGCAGAAAGGTGAGCGTAATGGCAGAGCAGGTAGATGTATATGTTCCGTTTACAAATCCCTTTGTTTGAGGAGATGATTTTGAGAAATCAAAAGTGATTTCTTCATCTTTTACCGTGATTTTTGCGCGAATAGGAAATTTACTGCCCTTGTGTTTTCCATCATAATACACCATGCTTTTTCCTTCGTATATGCCGTTGGGGATATTTTTTATTTCGGCACGCATCATTTTTTCGGTAGAGTTGAACAATGCCTGCTTGTGTGTTTCAAATTTTTCCAGTCCGTATTTTTCAACGAATGCACTCAATCTTCTTTCACCCAGCGTACATGCGCCAATTTGCGCCTTTATGTCTTCCTGCACCATCTGCAAACGAATATTGGCAAAAATCAGATTCCAGACATCTTTTCTCAGTTTTCCTTTTTCATACAATTTCACTGCGGGAATGCGAATTGCTTCCTGCCATACTTCAGTAGCATTCGGATTGTAACCACCTTGTACTGCACCACCAATATCGGCCTGGTGACCTTTGGCTGCCGACCATCCAACTAATGTGTTTTTTAAAAAAATGGGTTTGAAAATCGCTACATCATTGTTCTGATTTCCCATAGAGAAAACATCGTTGTGAATGATTACATCGCCTTCGTGAATATCATCACCGTATTGTTTCAGAATTTCTTTACAGACGGGCCCGAGTGAAAAAGAAAGAATAGGAAGGTTTTCGGTTTGTTCCAGCATTTGTCCTCTTGCATCATACAAGCCCGTTACAAAATCCTTCGCTTCACACAAAATGGGCGAACGTGTTGTTTTGGTGAGTGAAATGCTCATCTCATCCGTGATAGACTTGAATGCGCGTTGGAAAATTGAAACCAATATTTTGTCAATCTGCATTTGCTTCAATTAAATTTTTATTTAATGAAAATCCGTTTGGAAACTTTACTTTATCATACACGATGAACGACCCGAAATCATCTACCACACAATCATAACTTTCACTTACAAAAACTGAAGTAGTAATTTTTTCAATTATACAAGGGCCTTTGAGATGCGTTCCGAAAATCGGTTTGTCGCCATCGTATACAGCAACTTTTTTCATTTGATTTTTTTCAGGGATATAAACTTCGCGATGCTCTTTTATAGCTGATTCTGCTGAAACCGATTTTGTGGAGGATGATAAAAATTTGGGTCGCTCTGTTTTTCCTGTCACTCGTAGACGTACATTAATCAATTCCAATTCTGTTCCTTCTTCCTTCAGCGAATAACCAAACTGGCGGTTGTGTTCTTTGTGGAATTCTTCAAAAATAGCTGAGAGATTGAAATTCATCACATCATCCCATTCACACTCCAACTGTACTTCGTGATATTGCCCTAAATAGCGTAAATCCAGAATGGGATAAAAAGAAATGTGTTCACGCGAAACACCTTCTTCTACAAGCAGTGCATGAATTCCTTCCTCTTTCATTCCATTGAAAAGCGAAAGAAATTTTTTTCGGTCGAGATTTTTGAAAGAAGTAAAATACGAACGGATATAATCGTGTTTCAAATCACCAAGAAGCATTCCTGCAGCACAGAAAATGGAAGAAACATTCGGAACAAGGAACATTGGTATTTCCAGCTCCTTACAGATTTCGGAAGAATGAATAGAACCGGCACCTCCTGCTACAATGAATAAAAATTCTCTTGGGTCGTAACCGCGCTCTACAGAAATTTCTCTGACACCCTGAGCCATATTGCTGTTAATGACGCGGTACATCCCCGCTGCGGTTTCCAGAACAGATAGTCCGAGCCTGGAAGCGAGTTCATTTTTGATTGCTTTCTCAGCTTTCGATTTATTAAGTTTTAATTTTCCTCCGGCAAAAAAATCAGGATTGAGGTAACCAAGCATCAAGTCGGCATCGGTACATGCGGGAATTTTCCCTCCGCGTTCGTAGCACACTGGTCCGGGCAATGCGCCTGCGCTTTGTGGCCCCATCTGCAGCAACCCTCCTTCGTTAATCCATCCAATACTTCCCCCTCCTGCACCAATAGTAATAATATCAAGCGAAGGAAGCGCAATGCGGTACCGGTTGATGCTTCCCTCAGTGCTGGTAATACACTGGTTGTTGATGACAATAGCTGCATCAAAACTTGTTCCCCCCATATCCACTGTGATGCAGTTTTTATAACCGAGCAGTTGAGCATAAAATGCTCCAGCAGTAGGAGCAGCAGCCGGGCCTGATAAAACAGTAACGGCAGGATTTTTTTTCACCTGTTCAGGAATCACCACTCCACCATTTGATTGCATGATGAGTAGCGTTCCTTTAAAATTTATTTCCAGAAGCTTATGAGTAAGGTTATCAAGATATTTCGCAACAATTGGCCCAACAAACGCGCTTACCACTGTTGTACTCACTCGTTCGTAAAAACGAATGGAGGGTAGAACTTCAAATGAAGCGGTGATAAAAACTGGTCTCGCTCCCGGCTGTTCAACAGGGAGGGTTTGTCTGTTGGCAAAGGATTGTGGAGAAGAAAGATGTTTGCGTAAAAATGCTAATGCTTTTTTTTCATGTTCCGGATTTTTGTATGAGTTCATGAAGCAAACAGCAACCGATTCTACATTTTCCTCTTTAATTTTTTTGATGATGGGGAGCAAGTCTTTCTCCTGAAATTTTTTCAGCACTTTTCCTTCGGCATCAATACGTTCATCAACGGTAAATCTTAAGTATCGTGGAGCGAGAGGTGTAACATTTTTGTAGTGATTGTTGTATTGCTCTTCACGGATTCCTCTGCGCATTTCCAGCGCATCGCGGAAACCTTTGGTGGTAATAAGAGCCGTTTTTGCTCCTTTCAGAGTGAGCAAAGCATTTGTTGCAACAGTAGTTCCGTGAACAATGGTATCAATCTTTGAAACAAAATTTTCAAACACCTCACCCGACATATCAGCTACTTCGCGGATACCATTGATAAAGCCAACGGAAGAATCCTGTGGAGTAGAAAGCGTTTTGTGTACGATGGTTTTTCCTTCCGAAGAAACGCAAATTAAATCTGTGAAGGTACCACCTATGTCGATGCCGAGGTTGTAGCGCATTTCATTTTTGTGAGAATTTATTTTATTCTAACATTGTCAAATGTCTACACTTCTGTTACCTGAAAGTATGATTTTTATCATAGTTTATCTTGGAGTAATGAACGAGCTTAAATTTTGGAATTAGGACTAGTTCTCCGATGTCAGGCGTATTTTTGTTTCAGTTATCGGGCTTTAAGGGAGTTTACTTTTTTCTTTTGTATTTAAAATAAACCCAACACCAAAAACATTTTCAACAGTTAGATTACTATCATCCTTAAGGTATTTGCGAATTTTTGTAATAAAAACATCCAGGCTGCGTCCAAGAAAATAATCATTCTCTCCCCACAGACTTTTCAATATGTCCTCTCTTTTCACTACTATATCCTTGTAATCGCATAAATATTTTAGAATTTCACTTTCTTTTTCAGTTATTCGTTTTGTTTTATTACCAATAGTTAAAGATTGATTTGTAAAGTCAAAAGTATATTTACCCAATGAAATTATTTCGGCAGAGTTTATCTTCTTTTCAGTAGGCATTCTTCGAATAACAGCTTTTATTTTCCACAGTAACTCTTCTTCATCAAAGGGTTTTGTGATATAATCGTCTGCCCCCAAATTATATCCTTTCAATTTATCTTCTTTTAAAGATTTGGCAGTGATGAAAATAATTGGGATTTTTTTATTCTTACTTCTAATTTCTTTTGCTAAAGTGAATCCATCTATCTTTGGCATCATGATGTCCAGTAAGCACATATCAAATGGATTATTTTGAAATGTCTTTAATGCCAGTTCTCCGTCCCTGCATAATTTTACGTGAAATCCCTCTGTTTCCAAATAATCGACCAGAAGAACTCCTAAATTAAGGTCATCTTCGGCAAGTAATATTTGTAATTTCCCGTCAGGCATTGTTTATTGGCAATGTGATTGTAAATATTGTTCCTTTTTCTTTTTCACTTTTTAGCTCAATTGTTCCACCATGCAATTCAATAATTTTTTTAACATAGGCTAATCCCAAACCAAATCCCTTCACGTCATGCACATCTCCTGTTGGTATTCTGAAAAACTTATCGAATATTTTTTTTTGATATTTTTTCTCAATACCAATACCATTATCAGAAATGGCTATGATTAAATTTTGATTGTTGTTAGATGTATGAATAGATAGTTGTGGCTTGTTTTTTGAATATTTAATTCCGTTGTCAATCAAATTATAAATTGCGTTTGTAAGATGATTTTTATCTCCTGACACTACAACATTTTTTGCATTCAGGTTTAATATTAAATCGCCATTTTTGCTCTCTATCTGAATACGTATACACTTTATAGCATCATTAATCAGTTGGTGAAAATCTAATTCTGTTTTTACTAAGGGGATTTCACCTCTCTCCAAAGCAGTCATACTTAATACTTGTTCTACCTGCAATCTTAATTTCTCATTCTCTTCGAGTATAATTCCTGTATAGTGTTTTATTTTTTCCTCCTGTTTGATAGTTGTGTCTTTAATAATCATTTTTCCTGCAAGAGAAATATTTGTTAAAGGTGTTTTGAACTCATGTGTCATATTGTTCAAAAAATCGGTGGTATGTTCGGATATTTTGTTTTCCATTATTAGCGATTGGGTGGTTTTCCAAAACAAGATAAGCACTACAAGTATTAAGATTACCGATGTAATAAACATCGAACCCATCTCTGCAATAATAAATTGTTTTTTCTCAGGAAGAATCAATTTTAATTCCAACCCGTTTTTACTGACTATTTCCTCTAATCGTTTCTTATATACATTGTTTTTTAATCTATTTTCATTCTTATGCAAGTCACTGGCTTTCGGTTTAATTACCTCAAATGAATAGTCAATATGAAAATTGTAAAATTTCATATAATGTGCCAGCAATGAATCAATTTTACTAACCTCGGCCTGGTCTAATTTTAAGGCACATTCAGGGCCACTGTCAAGAAAACAACAACTGTCCATATTCATGCAGGTTTCTTTATCTGAACAAAGCGTTTCAGCGGTTCTTGAAAGAACCATATTCGCCTTTTCATTAAACAATTCTTCTTTTATTTTGGCTGTCTGGAATATCCATTTTATCTGAATTGCCAAGACTAACATCAAAGCAACAGAGGTTATTGTAATAAATATGTAAGTGCGGTTCAATTTCATTTTTAGATGTGTCAAAATTAGCCATTTTTCACATTTTTTGATTGGCAATAACAAGTCGTTAACAAGTTAATAACTTCTCAGTAACAAAAGTGTAATAAAAACGAAAGTACTTTTGTTATGTATAAACCCTTAAAAACATAAAGCCATGAAAAAATTAATTTTAACATCCGCAACAATCCTATTTATTGGTCTTACAGCATTTGCTGGAGATGATAATGGTAAATGTACAAGAAAGTGCGAAAAAAAATGTGACATTAAAGAATGTATAAAAGATGGTAATTGCAACAAAAAATGTTGTATGAATGAATGTACTGTTGGCATGAAATGTAATGAAGAAGATACCAATTGCAAGAAGAACTGTAAAATGGATGATGAGAAGAGGGAAAGTAAAGAAATTAAATAATTGGGGTGTAAATAACAGGCCATCTTTAAAAAACGTACTTCGTTATCTTACCCTCTGAGGAATTTGATAGGAGGAAATATAATTACAACCCCCTTGAATATATTGCTATTCAAGGGGGTTGTTGTTAGTGCCTTTTTGCGGGCTCCCTTTTACAAGGTTCAAACCCGAAAAAACGTAAAAGCCCTCCTAGATTACTAGAGGTTTCAGCATTTTCCGTGAAATTTCATTTGCATATTCTATTTCCGCATCTTGCATTTTCTCAAGTAATTTGTAATTATACTGTCTTTGATCTCTTTCTTCTAAGTGCTTTTTAATTTTATCAATATTTCCCGTTATGACATGTAAAGAAGTTGGATTAATTTTTTGAAAAGTATCAAAAGGAATTCTTTCTACGTTTCCTTCTTTATTAAACAAGCAGTAGTGACCATCAAGAATGTAATGTTTGCTTTTATGTACTTGTTCTTTTAGACCATTAATAAGTAGATCTTGCGTTAAGCTAATGTCATCAACCTTTTTGTTCTTTATATCAGTATTTAATTTACTCCATTTTAAAACCTCACTTGCCGATAGATAATTAATTTTGAATTTTTCGCAAATGCTTTTGCAAATGGTGCTTTTGCCAACCCCATGAATTCCACCAACGAAAGAAATATTTTCCAACATAATAAATTAGTTTTAACTAATGTCTCCGCAATAAATATATGACTGAGGAGCTGTAAACTTTTTAAAAATCTCTTTAGGGTTAATCGGACTTTTATATTTTTTGCACGATTTAATCTTTATCGCATAAGCTACATCTTTATTTAAAAAATATTCAAAAAAGTCTGCCTTAGTTATTGAGCCTACATTCTTAAACTTTTTCCAAAGTTTTTCCGGTGTATCGGCTACTATGTTTTCAATAATAAAATATCCCAGTATTTTCTGATCAGGAGAAGATGAATATATATATACTTTCTCAACTTCTTTGGCGAATCTTGATTTTCTGAATTCAACCTTCTTCTCCCCAGCTAATATTGCCCTTGCGTATTTTGGTTTAATCGATAATAAAACGTTCATCAAAATATTTTTTTTGTTTTAAATTGTTATAATCAGACTCTTTTAAGACCGTAATTGTTTGAAAATTGTTATTGTAACTTTCAAGCAATTTAATTTCCTTTTGTTTAATAGGATTTTCTAAATAATATAAAAGTCTGAAAATAAGAACCGTTATTTCTTTTTTTCCATTCACCATCTCCTCCAAGTCGGAGTCTGAATAAACTGTTTTTCTTCTAACCTTCTCGTTTATTAGATTAATATCTTTTGTATAGATAACTTCATCTAATATTCCAATAGGTTCTATACTTGCAATATCTTTTGATCTATAAAAAAGCAGTAGGTCACCTTTTTTCATCAATAGGCTCTTAGATTTGCATAAATATGCTTTAGAAATCGTATTTCCCTCTATTTCATTTAAACTTGATTCTGTTGCATCAAATAAAGTTCTTGCTCTAAAACTACCATCTTTAAATAAGGTGAAATAATATTTAGGGTTAATTGGAATAACAAATTTACTTATTGTATTATCTGTATAAAAGGGATGATTTTTAATTGAATTAAGGTCATTTATGTTTTTAGGTTTGATAAATGATTTAATCATTCTATTCTCTTTAACACCTTCTTTGTTTAAAAATTCATCTTTTACAAACCCATATTTTGAAAGTAAATTTATTAAATGTGTATGATGAGGGAAAACAGTTAGATATAAGTATTTGATTGAACTTTTTATGCACAATTCAAACATTTTATTTAAAAATAACTCTCCTAAGCGATACCCAAAAACAGTTTCATCGACTTTTAAAGTGCACATCTTTATTGAATCATCGCTGATTTCAGGTAGATTATGACTGGAACTTTTCTCTTTATGATAAATAAGAAGAGCTGTTATTTTATCATCTACTTTTAACAAGTAGCATTTTCGGTTTTCTTTAGCACATTTTAAGAACCACGCATTAAACCCATCATAACTGGCTCTTAACGAATCAAAAAAAGGTTGTTCAATTTCGGATTCTATATCACGAACAGAACACTCTTCTAAAAGAGGATGATGTGGAATTACCAATGAATGTAATTGCTTTAATAGCAACAATCCTTCGGCTATTGATAGCACCTTGTTTGATAAATTAATTTTAATCGATTTATCTTTTATACCCTTATCCTCTGTTATAAAATAATCAACATACCCCTTTTGTACTCTTAAGTAACTACACTTCAACTACCTGTAAACCAAGATTTTTGGCTTGTCGTTTTAATCTCCTGATTTGATTTTCTTTAAATCCTTCCGTATATTTTTCTATTGGAATTGGGTTAAAT
>JAHEXZ010000057.1 GCA_023251835.1 Bacteroidota bacterium
TTATTTTTGATGGCTTTCCCCGTACTATTGCTCAGGCTGAAGCATTAGATTTTTTTCTAACTAAAAAAGGTCAATCTATCTCTGTTATCCTTTCGTTAGAAGTAGAAGAAAATGAGTTGCGCAATCGACTCACAGAGAGAGCCAAATCATCAGGCAGACCGGATGATGCTAACCCCGAAGTAATTCAAAAACGTATTGATGTATACAAAAATGAAACATTACCGCTAAAAAAACATTTTAGTGCACAAGGTAAGTATCAGGGTATTAATGGAATTGGTGAAATAGATACTATATTTAACGCTCTGTGCGAAAAAATAGATCAGGTAAAGAATTCGATTGTAAATGTCAGAAAGTAATTTTGTTGATTATGTAAAAATATGTTGCCGTTCCGGCAAAGGAGGAGCAGGTTCTGCACACCTGCATCGCAACAAATTAACTGCGAAAGGAGGGCCTGACGGAGGAGATGGTGGACGGGGAGGACATATTATAGCCCGCGGAAACAAACAATTCTGGACACTTATCCACTTAAAGTACCGTAAACATGTTATTGCAGCAGACGGGGAAAAAGGAGGAAGCCAGCGAATGACAGGTGCCGAAGGAAAAGATGAACTATTGGAAGTGCCACTTGGTACAATAATCAGGGATGCAGAAACAGGAGAAATTGAAGGTGAAATAACCGAAGATGGCCAGGAGATAATTATTGTATCCGGTGGCAGAGGAGGACTCGGCAATGAACATTTTAAATCATCTACTAACCAAACACCACGTTTTGCACAACCAGGAGAAAGCGGACGTAGTGAATGGAAAATTCTTGAATTGAAGATTCTGGCTGATGTTGGTCTTGTAGGCTTCCCAAATGCAGGCAAATCAACACTTTTATCAGTAGTATCTGCTGCTAAACCCGAAATAGCCAATTACCCTTTTACAACACTTGTTCCCAACCTGGGAATTATTAAATACCGCGATTACCAATCATTTGTAATGGCCGATATACCGGGTATTATTGAAGGAGCCAGTGAAGGGAAAGGACTGGGAATACGCTTTCTCAGGCACATCGAACGAAACTCTATCTTATTATTTTTGGTTCCGGCTGATAGCAGTGATGTTATTAAAGAATATAAAATCCTGCTAAATGAGTTGGATTTATACAACCCTGAATTATTGCATAAAAAACGTATTCTGGCTATTTCTAAATGTGATCTTATGGATGCCGAACTGTTGGCAGAACTCAAAAAAGATATTAACAAACGCTTCAAAGAAAAGAAAACGGTGCCTGTTGTATATTTTTCCTCTCAAACCGGCCAGGGTCTTGTGGAATTAAAAGATGAATTGTGGAAAGTACTGAATAATAAAAAAGAAGGTACGGGGTTTGATTATTAATTCAGCTTTTCGTATTCGATTGTGTGGTAGTTTTTAATAATTTTGGCTAAAGTCCAATTACCATTAATGTTTTAATAGCCCCGACCTTAAGGTCGGGGCAAATATAAAACCCCAATTGCCACGGGCTTTAGCCCAACAGAACAAAACATACTGAGCGAATGAGTTTGTAAGTTTTGCAAACGGTTTGACTGAGCTCACCGAAGCCTCATTCAGCCGAAGTATATTACCGAAATATGGTTATTTCTAAATTTATTTAATTGAATAGTATAAATAATATAAATGACTTAGATACTGAGCTGTTTCTTTTTTTTAACAGCAAGCACAATGCTTTTTTTGATGTTATCATGTATTGGTCAAGCCATAAACTATTCTGGATTCCTCTTTATATACTTTTCTTTTACCTTGCTTATAAGCAGGTTGGCAAACGTATATGGTTAGTTGCAATTGCCGCAGGATTGCTTATTTTATTGAGTGACCAGTTATCTGTTCATGCATTCAAAAATGTTTTCCTGAGATTACGCCCCTGCCATGAACTTGCACTGCAAACAAAAGTACACCTGCTCAATGGCCATTGTGGCGGCACTTATGGATTTATTTCTTCACATGCTTCCAATACTTTTGCGTTGGCCATGTTTCTGAGCTTATTTTTTGGAGGAAGAATCAAATACCTTACACCTCTCCTTTTTATTTGGGCTATATTTGTGGCATATAGCCGTATATACAGTGGAGTGCATTATCCAGGTGACGTGTTGGGTGGGACAATTGTTGGAATGGGTATTGGAATAACAGTATATAAAATATACCATTATAGTAATAACAGAATATTTAAAGAAGAATGAAATACCTTATACTTCCTTTTATTTTTTTTACCACCACTCTGTTAAAGGCACAAAATGCAGATATTAATCTTTTAAAAAGTATTAATCAGAATCGAAATAAGAATTTAGATAATACATTTATAGCTCTAAGTAATTCAGTGGCTCCTGCCAGTGCTATTGTTCCACTGAGCGTATTAGGTACGGGAATAATAATGCATGACAGCACTATAAAAAATAAAGGAATTGTTATTGGGGCTTCTGTTGCATTAACGCTTGGAGTAACAGCAGGATTAAAATACGGTGTTAACAGAACACGCCCGTATGATACCTATACAACTATTGATAACGTTGTACATGAAGGTACTCCTTCTTTTCCATCGGGCCATACATCAATGGCTTTTTCAACAGCAACATCACTATCATTAGCTTTTCCAAAATGGTATGTAATTGCTCCCTCCTATTTATGGGCTTGTTCCGTAGGTTATTCAAGAATGGATTTAGGGGTACATTACCCCAGCGATGTGTTAGCTGGTGCTGTTATCGGTGCAGGTTCGTCTTACTTATGCTATAAAGCAAACAAATGGTTACAAAAACGCCCTCGTAAAAAATAATAGCCTTATATTTGTGTTTACAATGGGCGTTCAGCAAATTTCCCTTTGCATAAGAATGAATAAAAATGTTAAGAAGGCGTACTGTTAGTTAAAAATATTATTCAATTAACACATGAATAACCTGCTATTGGTATTTTTAGGAGGGGGTATAGGCAGCATTACCCGGTTTGGAATTGCAACATTTGTTCAATCGAATTTCAAAACTATTTTTCCGGTTGCAACACTTTGTTCAAATATCATCAGTTGCCTTGTATTAGCCTTAACCATAACATTATTAAACCAAAAACTAATGATTAACCCCAACATTAAAACATTTGTTTTAATTGGGTTTTGTGGCGGCTTTAGCACATTTTCCACATTCAGTTATGAAACCGTTGAACTGATACGTTCAGGAAATATCCTCATTGCAACTGCAAATATTGTATTAAGTGTTTCTCTCTGTGTTACATTGATTTATTTTTTAGCCAAACAAGTATAATAACTCATGTTACGCAAAGAAAAAGATTTAAAAATGATAGGCTTTTATATACCAAACATAGTCAGGTGTGCGAATTTCTTATGAAGCAAAACTGACGTACGATTGGTTATGCCGCAACTTAGGTTTGGAAAACCTAAGTGCCTGCGGTATACTTGTAATGGACAAGAGAATTGATAAAGAGAGAAGAGTAATTTTTTCAAAAAGACAATAAACGTGACTGCTTTAAAAAATTCATAATCACTATCATTGTCATTTCGAATCTTGCTGAAAGCAGGAAGAGAAATCTTTGCAATTGATTAATAAGATTTCTCACTGCGTTCGAAATGACAGGTGGAAATATAGAGATATTCTGAATTAGATATAAATTTTGCGTAACATCAGTAATAACATAAAAAAATTTAAAATGAAAAAATTAATCCTTACTCTTTCTGTTGTGTCTTTGTCTTTTGCATTGCTATCATGGGGAACATTCGGGCATGAGCATATCAATAAAGCAGCAGTGTTTGCTTTACCTTCCCCTCTTCAGATTTTTTTCTATAACCATATAGACTTTATAACACAGGAATCAACTGTTCCTGACCTTCGCAAATATACATTGGGTGACAAATCTGAAAATCCACGTCATTTTATTGATCTTGAAAACTTTGGCTCAGTAGATAGTTTACCAAAAAACCTTGCAGAAGCAAAAACAAAATATGATGAAAAGTTTTTACAACAAAATGGCATTCTGCCCTGGTATGTGGAAGAGCTGATGGATAAGCTTACTAAAGCATTCAGGGAAAAGAAAAAAACAGAAATACTTTTCTTAGCATCTGATCTCGGCCACTATATTGGAGATGCCCACATGCCATTGCATACTTCTGCTAATTATGATGGACAGATGACCAATCAAAAAGGTATTCATGCTTTATGGGAATCACGCCTGCCGGAAGTATTTGGAAAGAATTATAATTTTCACGCTGACGATGCAACGTTTATTGATGATGTGAGAAAAGAAACATGGAGAATGGTTATGGCATCGCATAAATTGGTGGATACTCTTTTAAACACAGATAATGAGCTGAGAAAAAAATTCGTAGACAAAAAAGTATTCAGAACCGACCCTGAAGGAAAAATAATTAAAAGCAAATATGGCGCACAAATTTTTTCTGAAGAGTATACCAAACAGTTTCATGCAGCATTAAACGGAATGGTAGAGAAACAAATGAAACTCTCCGTTACAGCTACAGCCAATTTTTGGTATACTGCATGGGTAAATGCCGGTAAACCTGATTTAAATGATTTGGATCCATCTGAATTGACAAAACGTAACGCACCTCTTCTTGAGGAAGAATTACAACTTTGGAAAGAGGGAAAACTTTTTGGAGTAGAGAGTGAAAAGGAATTTTAGAACTTTAATTTTTCTGCCACAGATTCCACAGATTTACACAGAACTTAGCAATGAACAATAAAAACAAATTCCTGATATTTACTCTTCCTGTCATTTCGAACAGAGTGAGAAATCTTCTTCATTGATTGGCAAGATTTCTCACCCACTTTCAGCGGGTTCGAAATGATAACAAAACAAATTATCTACCTATGAAATATATTCTCAGCATCCTTACAACAGCTCTTTCAGCACAGCTCTTTGCACAAACTACAGTAAAACCGGCATCTCCACAACCAAAACCAAAATTGGTTGTAGGAATTGTTATTGATCAAATGCGGTATGACTATATCTACCGCTTTTGGAATAAATTCGGAAATGATGGTTTCAGGCGGTTAGTAAATGAAGGATTCTTTTGCAGGAATACTAATTACAATTATGTTCCAACATATACAGGCCCCGGTCATGCCTCTATATATACAGGCACAACGCCAATGGTACATGGCATTATCGCCAATGACTGGTATGATAAAACAACCGGAAAAAATTTATATTGTGTTGAAGACCACAACACAACCAGTGTTGGAACAACTGCAAGTGAAGGCAAACGTTCACCTGTAAATATGCTTACAACAACAATAACGGATGAACTGCGTATTTCCAGCAATATGAAATCCAAAGTTATTGGAGTAGCGTTAAAAGACCGTAGTGCCATACTTCCGGCAGGTCATGCTGCTAATGCAGCTTATTGGTATGATGGCAGTATTGGCGGCTTTATTTCAAGTGCTTATTACCTGAAGGAATTGCCGCAATGGGTGCAGGAATTTAATAAAAAGGAACTGGCTCAGAAATATTTAAACCAGCCCTGGAACACGTTAATTCCTATTGAGCAATATACAGAGAGTGTTGCTGATGACAACAAATATGAGTTTATTGCCAAAGGTGAAACAAAGCCGGTGTTTCCACATAACCTGCCTGAGCTGATGAAAGCAAACGGAGGGTTAAATATCATTCGCAGTACACCATTTGGAAACAGCTTAACCAAAGATTTTGCAATAGCAACTATAAAGAGTGAAAATCTTGGAAAGTCGGAAACTACAGATTTTTTGGCCGTTTCCTTTTCCTCACCGGATTATATTGGCCATGCTTATGGTCCTAACTCGGTGGAACAGGAAGATAATTATATCCGTTTGGATAAAGACCTCGCTGAACTTATAGCCTTCATTGACACGCAGGTTGGTAAAAATAATGCATTGATCTTTTTAACAGCAGACCATGCAGCCCCGGAAGTCCCCAATTATTTAAAAGATTTAAAAATTCCGGCTGGGTATATCAATGAAAAGAAAATGACAGATACTTTAAAAAAATTTTTACTCAAAACCTATGGTGATACATTAATGCTCTCATTTTCTAACCAACAGGTATTTTTAAATCATCAGGCAGCGGATGCAAAAAGGCTCGACTTAAAACAGGTAGAAGAAGCTATTGCTGAATTTGTGCAGCCTATGACTGGAATAGCAGAAGTTTTAACAGCCAACACACTAAACACTGCCTCATTTACTGAAGGTTCACGTTATCTGATGCAAAAAGGATTTAATTCAAAACGTTCCGGTGATGTGCTTATCAATTACCAGCCGGGGTGGATGGACTATATGCCTGTTGGAACTACACATGGATCGCCATATAGCTATGATACACATGTTCCTTTAATTTTTTATGGATGGAATATTAAACCGGGAAGTTCTTCGGAGCAGGTCTATATTACTGATATAGCCGCTACATTAGCCATGATGTTGAATATTCAGTTTCCGAATGGTTGTACGGGAAAACCAATACCATTCCTGGTGAAATAACTCAGCAGTTGTCAAAATCACAGGATTTGTTATTTTCCCCGAATATACTTTTCATAGCTATTCATTAAAGCCTGATAAAACAAATTGCCCTGTATCTGGTATCCCTTTGCATTAAAATGTACCTTATCTTTGGCTGAAAGCTGTGCTGTAAACCATTTTGCCATAGCTCCGTAACCACCCATTATTTCATACAAATCCCAATAAGGCAGATTGTGCTGCAAACAATAATTAATGATGGTTGCCCTGGCTTCCTGCATGTCAGGGTTTTTGACTCTTCCTTTTTTTGACCTACGGAAAGAATCAGCAGGAGTTGTTAACAAGAGGGTAGCATTGGGGCAGACTGCCCTGATGCTTGTAACCAAAGTATCAATATGATGATAAAATAATACTTTGTCAAAATCAGCAGCAAAAGCTTCATTGGTACCCATTGAAAGAATTACAAGGTCTGCATTCAGATAAGACAATTGCTGCGTGAAATATTTCGATTTTGAATAATGTTGGTACTCCGCACCATTCACTCCAATCATGTTATAAAGTATACCGGATGAATCATTTTCAAGCAACATTCCATAAATGCGGGTTCTTTTTTTCAGCGTATCGGTACTTTTATTTCGTAATATAATCTGGCGAATGGGCTTATCAAATTTCAGCTCTGAAATAAAACTATTGTTAGAAGTATCAACAGATTTAAACAATCCTCGTTCACAATTAAATTCATCACAAATAGTAATGTCGTAATTTTGTAATCCTTTTTCCTGAAACAATGTGAATTTAGTAAAGGCGTATCCTAAACCCTGCTGGTCTTTAACAGTTAAGTTTATCTCAGCTGCTGAATCAGCTGTTTCAATAGTAAACCCGCTTACACCTATTGGTAAAGGTTTTTCATAAAAAACATTTCGTTTTGCATCCCAAATAACATTGGTTGTTGTTTTATAAGACAACGGTTCATTACTTTTTGCAGCTCTGTATGGAAATACCAATCCTCTGCCTGCATTGCCAAAACGCAATTGCAATTTTTGTCGTATAATTCCCGAAAAATGGTCTGCCTGAATATGTGAATCGCCAATATGTACAATATCTACACGTCCTTTTTTTGTATCCTGTAACTCATATAACTTTTTATAAAAAAAGTACATTGTCATACTATCATTCTCAAGTTTATTCAGCTCTCCTTTTATAAATGAATATTGTTTGTACGAAAGCGAATCGGCAGTCTGGCCATGGGCATTGCTACAAAAGCCTTTCAACAAGAAAAGGATACTATAAACCGGTATGATAAAAGAATAGTTCTTCAAGTAGGGCTTGTTATTATTATTATTTACAAACAAATAGCTTTTAATTTTTTTGCTGCGCAAGCGTTTTATTCGTTCCTAAGGAAGATAAAGTAACGTTTGATATACGCTTATTATATTTATGATACTCACTCATCAATTCAGTAAACAGCATTTTACCAGCCTTATGAGCACCTTTAAAATTAAAATGTGTATAGTCTTTATTTGCCAGAACAGTATCTCCTTCTACCCATTTAACCATAGAGCCATTGCCTCCCATAGCATCGTACAAGCTCCAAAATGCAACTTTGTTATTTTTTGCCATTCGTTTTTGCGCTTCTACTAATATTGGTACACTGGGATCTGTTTCATAAACACCATTATTGCGGTAACTTTTATCACCAACACTAATCAGCAGAATACTTGTTTCAGGAAAACTTGCCTGCAAATGTTTAATCACATTATCCATGCCTTTTTCATACCATGAATAATCAGTAACTTTTGAATTTACAGCATTTAAACCGTATTCCAATATAATAAGATCGTAGTCAAGATATTTGTTAGTTCCGGAATATATGCTCTGTAACACTTTAGTGATAGGCATTCCGGAATTTCCTCTAAAGGAAAAATTGTCGACAAATACTCCACTATCGCTTTCCATACTGAAACCAAAAACATCAACTGGTGTTTTGCATTGAAATATAGCATTGATACACTGAGAACCGGCAGGTGCAATAATGGTAAGCTCATTCACAGAATTTTTTCCTTTAAGTGAATACCTATAACCATTAATTGTAACATAGTTCTCTTCATCACTTTTTCCATAGAGCAATTTAGCCTCATAAAATCTGCTAATATGTTTCTGATTAACAGTTACATATTTTACCCAACTTCCGCTACCAGTACCCGATGTATCACCAGTGCTTATTGTATCAGGCACAAATCCATATCCTGAAATACCTAATACATGGTTTGCAGGGGGCGGGGTCAAAAGATGGTATGTTTCCCAATTACCAAAAGAATGGATAACGGTGCTTCTAAAACCCGCAACAATGGAAGTAATAGGAACAAACCCAACACCACAACCTCCAAAGCTATCCTGCATACAACTTCTAAGATCCTGGCTAATTAAATCGCCCTCAATCATTGAATCTCCAAAGTAAGCAATCCGTGTTTTATTCTTTTGTTTTTTAGTTAAATTTAATGCATCAAAAAAATGTGCTAAGGCACAGGCCGTATCTGTTCTATTAAAATCAATAATATCAGATGATGCAATTGTTGCTGATGGCAAAATGCTATCCTTACCTATAACAGAATCAGTTGCTATTGGTATACTTGCGGAATCTTCATTTAAGTCTGCTGACAGAATATCTGACAATAGGTTTACAGGCTTAGTTTCCCACCCGGAAATAGTTGTTTTGGTATCAAACCGGGATGCAATAAGAAGTATAATGGAAGAAGCAAGAACCATTATAAAAGGTTGTACATGCCTGTTTTTACTATTCATAGAGGTATCGAAAATCGGCAATAAAGATAGTATTTTAAAGGAAATTCCCCTTATCTTAGCCAATGGTAATTGAATAGTATGAAATTTTATAAATCCTGTCCGGCAATCATTATTGGAATACCCTTTACGGTTAGCTTATTGCTTTTTTCCTGTAATAGTGATAGCTCAACCAACAATCCGATAGCTATCGAGTCGCAACAAACCGGAAATAATTCCTCTGATTCTGCCCGGTCTGACCATGCCAATACACCTGTTGTACAAGCTCCACAAATTAATATAGAAAATATAGAAGTAAAAACTTATGAAGTAAAGGATAATGAAGGCAAATCTCAGGGCTGGGGATATGATATTTATATAAACGACAAAAAATTAATACATCAACCAATTATTCCTGCTATACCTGGTAACAATCCGTTTAAAACAGAGAAAGATGCGCTAAAAACAGGATTATTAGCAGTTGATAAAATGAAAAAAAGTGGCTCCCTGCCCACCCTTTCAGTTAAGGAATTAGACAGTTTAGGAATAACCCGATAAACAAATCAATTACATG
Organism: Bacteroidota bacterium; assembly: GCA_023251835.1. GTDB lineage: Bacteria > Bacteroidota > Bacteroidia > 2-12-FULL-35-15 > 2-12-FULL-35-15 > 2-12-FULL-35-15. Next base: position 9,835 of record JAHEXZ010000057.1, read on the forward strand.
TCTTTTTTTCCGGTTGAATATTCCACTTTATCCTCACAAGATCTGCTGCGGCTGATTACGGACAATTATATTATTCCTGCAGATACATCCATAACCTTTGTAAAAAGGGGCTTTAATGATACATATCTTATCAGGGGAGCAGAACATAAATTTATTCTACGTGTATACAAACATAACTGGCGCAGTATGGAAAGCATTGAAACCGAGCTGCAGCTAATAGAGTATTTAAAAAAAAATGGTATCTCCGTTTCTTATCCTATTCCTGACAAACAGGGCAATTTTATTCATTCGCTAAATGCACCGGAAGGCCTGAGACATTTTGTTTTATTTTCTTTTGCAGAAGGTATACAAGTCAGGAAACTATCCATAGAACAAGCTTATCTGTTAGGTATTGAAACAGGAAAAATACACACGCTGACACAAAACAAATCGTTTGGCATTCCGGCACATGATTATGCTATTGAAACACAGTTTGAAATTACTATTACTGCTTTAAAATCTGTGTTAATAGCTTTTCCCGAACATTATAATTATATTTTACAATTACGAAACGAATTTATTACTCTATTCAGCAGCATTAATAGTTGCGAATTACAAACAGGCATTTGTCATGGGGATTTACAGGCCGAAAATTTTCACATAACGCCAGACAACCGGTTTACATTTTTTGATTTTGACTTTCTTGGCACTGGTTATTTAGCTTATGATATTGGTGTTTTCAGATGGTACGACCATAAAAACAAAACTCCTCAGATTATGGATGCTTTTTTGAAAGGCTATTGTACTATCAGAATGTTATCATCATCGGAATTAAAATTAATTCCTTATTTCAGTATGTTGCGGGCGCTATTTCAAATGACTTTATACTGCAAGATAAGCGATGGACAACAATTACCTTTATGGCCAGCCCAACAGGTTGCCGACTTTATTGGTAAAGTAAAAAAATGGCATTCGAAGTATAAATTGGAAGATCTATAATAATAAAAAAACAAGTACAAAAGCAGCTAAACCCCAATCTGCTCTTTTACGAACCGGGCCAGCTCATTCACATTCAAATCTTTACCTTTCACAATATAATGAGCCTGGTGATAAGCATCCTCTCTTTTTTCAAGCTGGCTGGCAATAAAAGTACGTAATTCATCTTCTGTTTTATTTTCAAGCAACGGACGGCTATCTTTTGTATTTACCAACCGACTGATCAGCATATCGGTACTCATTTTGATGTAGATAGTAACTCCATTCCGGTTCATCAACTCCATATTATCATAGTAACATGGAGTACCACCACCACAGGCTATAACCACATTATTTTTTTGAATGACCTTTTTTAGCGCATTGTGCTCCATTGCCCTGAATTCTTTTTCACCTTTAGTGGTAAATATTTCCCGGATGCTTTGATGGTAATCGGTTTCTATCAAATGATCCAAATCAATAAAATTATATTTTAACTTAGCAGCAAGCTGTTTACCAATGGTAGATTTGCCGCTACCCATATAACCAACTAAAAAGAATTTTGCCATTAATTTTTAAGTATTAATACCTGTGAATCGAGTAAAGGCTTACAATAATTGATAGAAACCAGCTTATTCCTTTCGAAATAAAAATCAATATTGGCTTCATCAAAACTCAATCGTTTTTCGCCCCAATCATGTTGCTCAGACTCAAAGATAACGATTCCGTTAACTTTAAATAGCTCTATTATTTGTTTTTCCTTTAAATCAAATATCTTTTTCCCAAAAAGCTGTGCTCCAGAATTGTCAATTTCTGCACAGTTAAACAACTGTTTATTCTTTTCATCGAAAAACAATGTAAAACCATTACTCCAATAATGCCATACTGTAGTTTGGAATTCTTCTATATCATCAATCAGCTGTGTATCTTCAGGCAGGCCAAATATCTTTTTAGCTTCAGCCATTGAAGCCCCAAAAAGAAGCGATGAAAGTCCAATTCCAGGTTTTATTTCCAGCAGTATATGCATTTCTGGCAGGTTGATTTACAATTATAATACATTTTTTAATTCCACAATAGAAAAACAATAATAAAATAACCACAAACACAAAAAACAATACACTGAAAATCAATGAAAAAGAAAAAAAATAAGATTATTTTTAAAAAGGTTTTGTAAAAAAAAATATTGCTTCTATATTTGCACTCCCAATTTTAAAGATGGGACTACATAAAAGTGTAGATTAGATTCCGTAGCTCAGCTGGTAGAGCATTACACTTTTAATGTAGGGGTCCTGGGTTCGAATCCCAGCGGGATCACTGATAAAGTGGTCAACTTGTTGAAAATAAGCTGCAAAGGTAACCGAAAGGGCTGGTAATTCAGCCCTTTTTGTTTTCCCCAAAACCATACACCTGTATGATTTTATTCTAATTCGGTTGCATATTCGGTTACACTATTCGTTTGATTCGGTTACACAAAACCTTCTCTACCTCCAATGTCCCCAAAAAATCATAGTTGTCATGGCAATAGCCATAGCTGTTACCATTGTCCCTACAGCCCAACCTATACCCATACCCATACCCGTGTGCTTCATATTATAGTCACTATGCCGAAACATTTGACCTGATACAAATTTCTCAGGATTCTTTAAGAAAACCTTCTGACATTCTTCTGTATCAAAATAGTATGTACGTCCATTATAATCAGTTTTAAAGGCAGTGGAAGCTTCTACTTTCATCCCACAAACCGGATCAATGAAAGAACTGAAATTCTGAGGCTCCTGAATCCGGTTAATTGTTATGCAGGATGTAAACAACGAACAAACAACTGATAAAAAGAGTATCTTAATTATGCTCAAATATCTTTTTTCTCTTTTCATTCTCAAAGCTAATTTATCATTAAAAATCCCACTTTATTTTGTCTTTTCAATACCATCCATATTCATTTTTCCGGGCGTTGGACACCCCATTCCATCATTCATCACATTATTTTTCCGCTGATTCATACTCTGCATCATCATTTTTATATGCTCATTGTTCATCATTTCTACACACATCCTTTTACATATTGAGGAATCTTTTGCCATTTTATCCATCATATTCCCCATCGTCATTTTACACATGGAGGTATCAGTCATCATCATATTCATCATCACCTGATGCTTGCTCATCACGTCACTATTGCTTTTCATCATATATGCCATAAACTGTTCTAAGTGGATAGAATCATTGTAAATAGCATTGAAAATTTCTTCCCGTTTTACAGAATCTTTAAGCATTTGAGCTACATTTTGTTGCTGTGCCTCAGTATTGCAGCTACTTATTGCTGCTAACAACAGGAAACATTTTGATAAGATGATTAATTTTTTCATTGTACCTAAATAAAATAGTTTTGATTAATAAATGTATTTCAAAAGTTTTGCCCGATGGAATGAACTTTGTCATTCCGCTACAATGATAAAAGTCGTTTATTCTTTAGTATTCAATTATTTTGTTGAATAGTTGAAAAGATAGTATATTTGTATCCGAATAAACAATTTGACAATGTCTGAAACTTCATTGAAAGAAAAGGTTTACCAGGAACTTTCCAGGATAACACATGCAATATCCAATCCTAAACGGATGGAACTGATAGACATACTTTCTCAAAAAAAACACACAGTAGAAGAACTCTCTAAGAAAATTTCTATATCCATAGCCAGTACCTCACAGCATTTGCAGGTATTGAAATCAGCCAAACTGGTAGAAACAAAACGCAATGGCAATTTCATCATTTACAGCATTTCTGATGACAGTGTGCTAAGGCTGGTATCGTCAGTAAAAGAATTAGGTTTTCGCAAAATAGCCGAGATAGAACGTCTTATTAATGATTTTAAGAGTGATAAAAACATATTGGAATCCATCACCCTCGATGACCTGTTTGCCCGTTCTAAAAAGGAAAAAATACTGTTGATCGATGTTCGTCCGGCAGAAGAATATGAATCCGGGCACATTAAGGACGCTGTTTCTATACCGCTTGACCAGTTAAAAAAACGCCTTAACGAATTACCAAAAAGCAAAACTATAGTAGCCTATTGCCGGGGGGCTTTATGCGTGATGGCTGCTGATGCAGTGAAATTACTGCAATCTAAAAAATTTAAAGCCATTCGTATGGAAGATGGTTATGTAGAATGGAAACTTAAACAACAAGAACAGAATTAAACTTTTTCAGAATATGACAAAAACAATATTAGTATTAGGTGGCGGATGGGGTGGTTTAACCGCAGCCCATGCCCTGCGTGGAATGCTTCCGGCAGATTACCGGGTAGCAGTAATTGAAAAAAGAAAATCGTTTGTTTTTTATCCCTCATTCCTCCGGGCAATGATCGGAGAAAAAAAGGATTTAACTCACATTGAGAGTCCGCTTAAAAATCTTTTGCGAAAAGATCTTGAAATTATCAATGAAGAAGTAATCCGCATTGACCCTGCGAACAAGACCGTTTATACCTCTGCACAAACCATACAGGCAGATTTCATTGTAATAGCAATGGGTGCTGAGCTTTATCCCGCAACCATCCCCGGCTTTAATGAATATTGCCTGAACCTGTATGATACCAAAGGTGCATTTGACATTTATGAGAAACTAAAGAATTTCACCAAAGGAAAAATCACCATTTTGGTTACACGTACACCGTTCCGTTGTCCGCCAGCTCCCTATGAAGCTGCATTTTTAACCGATTGGTTCATGCGTGAAAAGGGAAACAGAAAAGATATAGAAATATCCGTTTACTCTCCCGAAAAATATCCAATGCCATCGGCTGGATCACAAGTAGGTGAGCTGTTTGTACAAATGCTCAAAGGGCACAATATTAATTTTTATCCTGAACACAGTATAAAAAGCATTGGAGCAAATAAAATCTCATTTGCAAACAACACAGAAATAACCTATGATTTACTTATTGGTATTCCGCCACATGGTGCACCAAAAGCAGTTGTTGATTCAGGCTTAACCGATACAAGCGGGTACATTCCTGCACATCCTCAAACCATGCAGGTTTTGGATAGTGTTGATGAATTGACAACAAGATATTCCGGAATATTTGCCATAGGTGATACAGCCGCTATCCGATTGCTCAATGGTGCTTTTCTCCCCAAAGGAGGTGTATTTGCCGAGGAAGAAGCTCATACAGTGGCAAGAAATATAGTTGCACAAATCAAAGGAGAAAAAGCAGCAGCGCAATTTAACGGCAAAGGCGTTTGTTATGTTGATGTTGGAGACGAAATGGCTGCAGAAGGTTCAGGAGATTTTTATGCATATCCGGCTCCCATAGTGAGCCTTGAACCACCTTCAAAAGAAAGCAGAAAAGCCAAACATGAATTTGAACGCATTTTTGAAACATGGTTTAATCAATAATATGGAAAATGTTTTCGAAGATAACGCTTTGGAATACGATGAATGGTATGAGCGCCATTCCACCATTTATCAATCAGAAATAGCAGCTCTGCGTAAAGCCATTCCGGCAAATAAAAAGGGAATCGAAATCGGTACAGGCACTGGCCGCTTTTCTACTCCGTTCAGCATTGCTATCGGTGTTGAACCATCTGCAAATATGGCTAAGCTGGCAGAAGAAAAAGGAATAACTGTAATAAATGCAGTTGCAGAAAATCTTCCCTTTCATAATGAGAGCTTCGATTTTGTATTGATGGTTACAACAGTTTGTTTTCTCTCTGATATTCCAAAAGCGTTTAATGAAGCATTCCGAATCCTGAAAGATCAGGGCAAAATAATTCTTGGCATCATTGATAAGAACAGCGCTTTGGGTAAAGAATACGAACGGATGAAAAATGAAAATAAATATTTTGTCAATGCTCATTTTCATTCTACTGAAGAAATCACTGCCCTACTTAAAGGTGAAGGTTTTATCAAATTCGATTACTGGCAAACGTTGATAAATCTCCAAAAAAATTCCGTTGAAGAACCACAGCATAATTATGGAAAGGGGAGTTTTGTAGTGATTCAGGCTACTAAAGAAATTATTGAAGACGTTGAATAAGGGGTTGCAAAGTGCCACATTTCGGCTGATTTGAAAATGAAAAATAACTTAAAAGCAATAAAACATGAAGACTCTAATCATTATTAATGACACGCCATACGGCTCAGAAAAAGCGTATAATGCTTTACGTATTGCAAATCAATTAAACAAAGAGCATGAAACGGTTGAAGTTCGGATATTCCTGATGGCTGATGCAGCAAACTGCGCAATATCCAATCAGGTAACACCTAACGGTTATTATAACATTGAAAGAATGTTGAAACTGGCCATAATAAAAGGAAGCAAAGTAAAAATTTGCGGAGGTTGTGCTGATGCAAGGGGATTGAAAAATATTCCGCTGATTGAAGGTGCTGAAATCAGCAATATGAGCGAACTTACAAATTGGATTGTAAGCAGCGATAAAGTTCTTGTTTTCTAATTATCATTATGCTTCGGCTGTGGAAATTAAGTTACTTTTGAAAAGTGAAAATAATAACAAAAAATATCTGGATACTTTCATTAGTAAGTTTATTTACGGATGTAGCAAGTGAAATGTTGTATCCAATTATGCCGGTTTATTTAAAAACCATTGGTTTTTCTATTGTTTTAATTGGTGTATTGGAAGGTTTTGCAGAAGCCACAGCAGGGTTAAGTAAAGGTTATTTCGGAAATTTAAGTGACAATAAAAGGAAGCGGTTGCCATTTATACAAGCCGGATACTCTTTTAGTGCTATTTCAAAACCAATGATGGCTTTGTTCTCTTATCCTTTATGGATTTTCTTTTCGAGAACAATGGACAGGTTAGGTAAAGGAATAAGAACAGGTGCAAGAGATGCTCTATTGTCTGATGAGGCAACTCCTCAAACCAAAGGAAGGGTATTTGGCTTTCATCGTTCAATGGATACATTGGGTGCAGTAATAGGCCCTTTATTGGCTTTGGTTTATTTGATTTATTATCCCAACGACTATAAAACGCTTTTCATTGTTGCATTCTTTCCGGGTATCATAGCGATAGCATTCACCTTTTTTATTAAGGAAAAGAAAAAAGAAGTACCAATACAAAAAGCGAAGATTGGCTTATTGGATTTTATAAAATACTGGAAAGAAAGCCCTGCAATCTATCGCAAATTAGTTGGAGCATTATTAGTCTTTACGTTGTTCAACAGCTCCGATGTGTTTTTACTCCTGAAAATTAAGGAAGCGGGGTTTAACGATACAACGGTTATTGGTATATACATATTTTATAACATGGTATATGCATTGCTCTCTTATCCTTTAGGAATTTTAGCCGATCGAATCGGGATGAGAAAAATATTTACCTCAGGTTTAATTTTTTTTGTAACTGTATATCTGGGAATGGCATATGCAGAGAATAAAGTAGTGTTTATGGCACTATTTTTTATATATGGAATATATGCTGCTGCAACCGAAGGAATAGCGAAGGCCTGGATTACTAACATCTGTAAAAAAGAAAATACAGCAACTGCAATAGGCACTTATACTGCATTTCAAAGTATTGCTACAATGCTTGCAAGTTCATTGGCCGGTGTGATTTGGTTTTCATTCGGTGCTTCTGCCACATTTATTATTACAGGTATTATGGTATTTGGTGTAACCATTTATATTGCACAAATTAAAAACTAATTTATTATCAACTTTGCCATTCCTAATCTGCCATCAGCAGATTGTTTTGTAAGCAAATAAATACCGGATGATATTCCTTCAAGCGATAGGGTAAAATAATTGCCTTCCATAATTTGATAATCAGTAACAAGGCTTAACTTGCCGGTAAAATCATACAAACTGAATTGAGCATAGTCAAAAGCGGTTAAATTGTTTGTTATGTTTACCTGGTTAGATGCAGGATTAGGATATACAGACAAATTATAAATGGAGTTGTTTTCAATAGAACAGTCGTGTCCCCAAGCATGCATTTGTTCTACAGCCCATTCCCGTTGCGTTTGAATAAACGGAAAAATACCAGGATAAGTGATACGAAGAACATAAGCGGAATGGGTTAAGAAAACCTCATCTTTATTATCTTCCGTTAACGAACCCTGAAAAGATTCATACGAATTATATCTATAAACATCCGCTTTATAAGCCTCATCTATAAGACTGTGCATATCTGCACTATATTTTCCTAAATAATCTGTATTGAATTTTGTATGAATTAACTCACACACATTATTTAAATATTCCTTTTTGTACTCCTCTATTTCAAATATCCTCTTTAGCAATGGCCGCGAGTCAAACTGAGGTGTTGGTATTAGATACCCGTTCAGCAATGAAGTACCGCTCAACATTTTAACATCCTGAAAGGTTTCATTCATATCCCACGGTATCCATCTTATTTTACCATCAGGATGCTCATATAAGTAAAAATTATTACCTCCACCCCAATAGCTGTCCCAGCTTTTTACACATTTTTCAATAGCAAGTATTTTCAGGTAAGTATGTACATCAAAACTGTTCTCAAACTGTTGTTTAAAATCTGCATCCTGGTGGTTATTCAGCAGATTTACAAAATTTATGAATCTGCTCCAGTCGTCTGTGCTTTCATTGGTTGTTAATTTTAATTTCTGTGCTTTATATGCCGCAGGGTCTGTACCCAGCCACTCAAGGGTAACGGAAGCACCACGATCTGTTTTATACAAATTACCATCATTCTGACTGCTGCCGAATGTGAATTTCAGAAAGGTTTTATCCACATTTTCTATTACTAAGTAGAGGCCAATGTATTCACCATTTACCCATAGCTTAGTATATGATGTTCGTGGAGCGGGGATACCTGCATCACGCATAAGCTTAAATGAAAGTGCATCATGAAGTAAAGAAGGGTCATTGGTAAAATTATTCAGATTTATTTTTTTTAAACCATCTAATCTCTGGTCAGAAAACTCATCAAATGCTATTTTCAGAGGCTGCTTCTTCCCGAAACTGACAAATAAATTAGATGCATTTCCTTTTTCCCTGAAGCCGCAATCATTGAGCATAATACCATCCCAGATAACTTTACATTTATGATATCTTTCAGGATAAAGTTGAGGATTTAACAAATTATTATCAAAATCCTGCTCAAGTGTATCAAACCAGCTGACAAGGTCTGTTTCAATAACTAAGCTGTGCAACAAGGTATCATTAAACACCAAATCTCCGGTTTGGGAATAGCCGGTAATGCTAAAACACATTAAAATATAAAGAATAACCTTTTTCATTTCCTGTATATCCTATGTTCCTTGTTAAGTACCTCATAATACTTTTTAAAATTTCTTTTCATAAAATGAAAGCCTATAGTGACACTTACTCCTGTTTGATTGTTCTTATTTAACAAATTTTTCTGGAATCCTAACTTAAAGTGAATACGACAACGTTCATTTAACTTTTTCTCAAAGCCCGTAAAAGGCTCAAATGTAATTTGTGAACCATTATTGTGTTTTACATTCATGAGATTGATTTCATAACCGATAAAAAAAGAATTATCTTTCAGATAAGTGCTTTTACCCAGATAACGCTGAAATCCAACACCTAATTTATTCATAGTATAAGGCTTATCAGGCAGCAATAAAAGAGTCAGATAACAAAGTTTCATACCTCTGCCTGCTATACCTGCTTTGTATTGTATTCCAATGTTTTCAGCTGTCAAGGATTCATTTCTGAATACAGAAAAATAAGGGGCTTTGTAATAGCCTGAATTTGCACCAAACCATAAGGTTTTATACTTTTTACCAATAACAGTATCAATGCTTCCCCATGGAATAACCAGCTTAGACTCATCCACCTTCTCCAGCTTCAGGCTCACAGAATCACTCTGCAAAATAGTTCCTGTATGCGAATTGCCATCTTTCAGAACTACTTCGTCTGTTATGAGTCTTTTGTAGTTTGTACAGGCATTAAATATCAGAAACAATAAAATGTAGAGAAAAGGATTGATGTAGGATTTCATTAATTTACATTTTTTATACCAGTTTTAACTGTTATAACGAAGATACATATTTGTATAGATAATACCTTATAAAAGCCCACAGATGTTTCTCATGTAAACATTTTATACATGAGAAAGTTATCATGTAAATATTTTGTCATTATCTTTACATGACAAAATCATCAGGTAAAATTTCTTTATATGGAAAAAAAGACTGCGATTTCTAAAAACAATAACGATAACCCTTTCAATGAACTTCCTTTTTTGCCCCCGGTGCGGGGTAAAATTGAAACAGTAAAGGTTCTTCGCCAGCTTGTAAAAGCTTCTGTAGCTTTGGCTGAATTGAAAGGCATGGCCAAAATTCTGCCCAATCCGGATATTTTACTGAATGCCATTATTTTGAAAGAAGCCCGTGCCAGTTCCGAAATTGAGAATGTAATTACCACCCAGGATAAATTATACCAGGCATTATCTGCCAAAGGTATACAGGTTGATAGTTCCACTAAAGAAGTATTACGTTATCGCGAAGCGATGCTTTATGGGTTTCATTTTATAAAGCGGAAAGACTTTCTAAGTGTCAATGCTATTATTGAGATACAAAGGATACTAGAAGAAAATGCTGCCGATATCCGTAAACTGCCTGGTACAGCCCTCCGCAATGCAGCGACCGGAAAAGTAATTTATACTCCACCCGATAATCAGAAAAGTATCAACCGCTTAATGCGCAATCTGGAACAATACCTGAACAGCCAGGATGAGATTTCTTCTTTAATAAAAATGGCAGTACAGCATTACCAGTTTGAAAGCATACATCCTTTTTATGACGGAAACGGACGTACCGGAAGAATTATTAACGTATTGTATCTTATTTTGAACCACCTACTTGAAAATCCGATACTTTATTTGAGTGCTTACATTATTGACAATAAAGCAGACTATTACCGCTTACTTCAGGAAGTGCGAATAAAAGATAACTGGGAAGGTTGGGTGCTATATATGCTGAAAGGAATAGAACAAACAGCAAACGAAACCATTGTCCAGATGAAAGACATTAGTGAACTGTTTGCTCAAACGCAGGAACTGGTGAAAAAAAAAGCTCCAAAAACATATAGCAAAGAGTTGATTGAGTTATTATTTGAACATCCTTATTGTAAAACCGAATACTTAGTTGACCGTTTTGGCATTTCCCGTATAACGGCATCTAAATATTTAAAGGAGTTGGAAAAGATTAAAGTGTTACAATCCAAACAGGTTTGGAAAGAAACATTATACATAAACACTAAACTGTTTGATTTGCTTAAAAAGTGAGTTTTCGAGATACAAAAAAAGGGGCTACATCTCCAAAATGCAAGGAAAAATATTAGGCCGACCAGCCGGAAGCAAAGATTCCAAGCAACGAAGAAAAAGCCGTTACATTCTTCGGCAGGCTAAAGAAAAAAAAGCTGTAAATGATGCTAATGGCAATTTTCAGCCTATTGAGAGTTATTTGGATTAAATCAAAAGCACTATATAAATTCGGAATAGATTCGTCCCAAAAATATAAACAATCCCTACTATGGATAATAATTAACCTTTTTGACTATTTAATTCTAAATTTCAAAATATCAGCCATTATTTTTATCAACATAAATATTTTTCCACATTTGAAAATCAGGTTGTTATTTCCTTGTTATTTGCAGTCCAAAATATTTTGAATTTATAGAATTATTTGAACATGGAAATCTGGAATAGATTTAAATCTTCGGTTTGCAACTTTCACACATTTGATAATTACTTCAATAGCCAACAGGAAGTTGAACAATTAAAAAACGATTATAATAATCCATTCGGTTATACCCAAACAGTAATTTCAGCAAGTCCTGGAAATGGCGTAACTCATCTTATTAATGCTATTTGTAATAAATGGATTGGCAAAGGAAAAAACATCCTTAAAATAACAGGACAATCAATCGTTTATATTCTGAAAAAAATAAAATCACAAATTGAATTTGAAAATTTCCAATCATATTTAGTTTCCTTTGAAATGTTGGCAATTGATAACATACAGTTTTTTTATAATAAATCGGTACGGTTCAGCAAGTTTGTTTTGGAGTTAATTAACAAATGCAAGGAAATGAACAAACCCTTGTTTCTTGGGTGTAGTCAGCCGGAGAAGGATTTTACCAAATCAAAAAAATATTCAAAGCACTTTACCCTTAACAGAATTGAATTAAAGCCCCTTAATAGCATTAATGTTTTTAAGGTGTTGAAAAACCTTTGTGAGTACGAAAAAATGATTCCCGAAAATTTGATATATGCTATATCAGGTTATAATGGCTCCATTCAGGAACATATTAATTGTCTTATTTCTATCCGGTTTAAAAGTAAAGTGGAGGGAATAATAATTAAATCTCTTTCACCAGAAGAAATAGAAGGACGGTTTAATATAAAGAACTATTTCCGCAAACAACAATTTAGGAAATGTTTTAAAAAAGACCAATTATTGTTGTGGGAACCGGAAGGCATATTCCAAATCCAATAAATTTTCATTAAACAATTCTCCCATAAATAATTAAGGCAGTAAAAAAGCCTTGGTTTTACTATTCATCCTCCGCTGTATTTCAGTATTCGAATAAACGGACGTTTGTTTGCTACTTCTTTAACTTATTACAAGTATTCTTTGTTACTTCAACAGTACCACTCCACGAAACCGTGCCATCTGATGCGCCATAAACATATGTTCCAACATCTAATCCGTTGAAATTAGCGCAATCGCTTGTACCACATGAAGGGGTTGTTGCTTGTGAATCATTAATTGTTCTGGTTATGTTAACTCCATCAACATTTAATACAACTGATATAGGAATAACTCCCGAACAGCTATTACAATTCCAAAACATAACATCTCCAGTCGCAGCATGAACTGTTATCGTCTTAGATGTTTCATTTTTCTTTTTTTCATTTTTTGAAAATGCTTCTAATTTGACTGTCAAAAATTCATCCCCATCATCATCATTTGTGCTTAATTCAAGATTTGTTGCTGTGCTTGTTGATGGAGCGAATCCTGTTGTTAGTGGCAACCCTAAAAAGACCGTTCTTCGTGGACAGGAACGCAGGTAATTTGACACTTTCGGCAACAAAAAACGGGGGACAGGTTCTCACTTCGGGGACAGTTCCGCAGGTAATTGACAGCATAACCAATACGCAGGATAATTTTCGGCAAAGCCGTTTGGCTATCCCTTCGCAAAATGCAAAAGAGCCACACCTCTTTTTTATTTTTATTTTGGTGTGTGGCACATTTGCATTTTGCCCTCACGCACAAAAAATGTTTTGTAGCCTTTGGTAATTAAAATATATCTTTGGAAGAGAAATATAGGTCTCAAAAATGTTTTTAAATAATGGACAACTTAAAAATTCTTATTGTTGAAGACGAAGCTAAAGTTTTACAATTTATCAGGCAGGGCTTAGAAGAAAATAGCTTTGATGTAGATTTTGCGTACGATGGTGAGTGCGGAAAAAAATTAGCGTTATCGAAAGATTATGATATTATTATTTTGGATATAATAATACCACAGATGAATGGTCTTGAATTATGCAAGAGAATAAGAGAAAAAGATAATCGCGTAAAAATTTTAATACTTACCGCACTTGGCACACTTGACGACAAACTGGAAGGTTTTAAAGCCGGGGCAGATGATTACCTTGTTAAACCCTTCGATTTTCCCGAATTGCTCGCCAGAATTAAATCACTTGTAAAAAGAACAATTCAAACGGCAGATGATACCAAAAATACAGACCATATTATAAAAGTAGCCGATTTAGAATTGAATACTAATAATAAAAGAGTTAAAAGAGGTGAAAAGGAAATCACATTAACTGCTAAAGAATTTGCCTTATTGGAACTGCTTGCTTTGAATAAAAATAAAGTATTGAGCAAAGTGGAGATTGCCGAAAAAATATGGAATATAACTTTTGATTCTGGTACCAATGTAATTGAGGTATATATCAATTTTCTCAGAAAAAAAATTGATAAAGGTTATTCCATCAAGTTGCTGCATACTTTAGTAGGCATGGGTTATATTTTAAAAGATGACTAAGACATGAAAATAAGAACCCGATTCACTATATTATTTACAGTAATTGTAGGAGTTATTCTCTTTTGTTTTTCTTTTTCCATTTATTATTTGTCGGAAAATTACAGACAAAATGATTTTCATTCTCGTTTGCAGGATAGAGCAATAGCAAAACTTAAATTTATAGTAATCGCTAATGAAGAAACAGGGCGGTTTTTATTGAATAGCGTTGAAGCAAACAACCTCCACTCATTAATCAATGAGAATATTGTTATTTATGACAAAAACAAAAAACTTTTATACCGAGACACTGCTGCTGCCATTCCCTCTCCCAGTATTTTTAATTCAATAACAAGCGAAAAAGAATACACCTATTCCGTAGGAGACGCAGAATGTATTGGCTTTGTCTATCCATATAAAAAAAACACATATATTCTTTTTGCCTCTGCATCTGACAAATATGGAACGAACTATGTTAATAATCTAAAAAAAATACTCACTGTCAGGGGTTTTATTCTGCTTATTATTATTTTTTTTAGCGGATGGTTATATGCAGGACGCTTCTTAAAACCAATTTCTAAAATTATACAACAAACTGATAAAATTACCTATAGTAATTTAAACCAAAGACTGCATGCAGGTAATCCAAGTGATGAAATTGGGCAGTTGACAGCCACATTCAACAGGATGCTTGAACGATTGGAAACCTCGTTTAAAATACAAAAGAGATTTGTTTCAAACGCTTCTCACGAATTGCGAAATCCTTTGACCGCAATAAACGGTCAAATTGATGTAGCTCTTTTGAAGGATAGAGAGAAAGAAGAATATAAAACAGTATTACAATCTGTTTCATCAGATATTAAAGGTTTAAGAACACTTTCCAATAATTTATTGGAATTAGCAAACAGCGAAGTAGAGACTCTATTTCAAAACTTTGATGAAATGCGAGTGGATGAAATATTGTGGAATATACGGGATGAAATGGCTAAGCAAAAACCGGGATTCATTGTACACATCAACTTTGAAAAACTGATGGATAACGAAAAATATCTCACCTGTAAAGGCGAAGAAAAGTTATTAAAAACCGCGTTCATAAATATCATAGACAATGCATGTAAATTTTCTGATAGCAAAACAGTAGAAATAAAAATAACATTTGAGAAAGCAAACATTATTTTATTTTTCACAGACAAAGGAATTGGCATGCCCGAAACATACCTGAAACATATTTTTGAACCTTTTTACCGGGGCAGTAACACACATGGCATTTCCGGAAATGGCATAGGTTTATCCCTTGTTCATAGAATTATCAAATTACATTCAGGGAAAATATTTATACGCTCTAAGCTAAATGAAGGCACCACCGTAGAAGTAGTCCTCCCGAATTTAAGCTAATTTTAATCCGCATTAAAGAAACACCGCTCTTTTTAATCTCATTTTAAGTTTGAACCTTCCGGCAGTTCATTTTCGATGTTAAAAATTAATTCTTTTTAAGCCCATTCTAACTGCATTTTAAGTTTCATAATTGAATATTTGTTCAATTAATAATAATGAAGCTTATTTCTCTACATACTTTCACAGATAATTTTAAAAAGGAAATCGCAAACCTTTTCCCTAGTTATTTTGCCTTGACAATGGCAACAGGAATTGTTTCGATTGCGGCATTCCTGATGAAAATTCCTTTTGTCGCAGAAGTTCTTTTCATTTTTAACATAGTCGCTTATTGCATATTATGGATACTTCTGCTCTGCCGATTAATATTCTATTTCCGAAATTTCCTAAAAGATATTTCCGATCATTCCCGAAGTCCGGGCTTTCTGACTATTGTGGCAGGAACAAATGTCCTTGGAAGTCAGTTTATAATTCTTGATCAAAACTATAAAATAGCTGCTTTACTCTATTATCTCGGGCTGGTTCTATGGGCTGTTCTAATCTACTTCTTTTTTATTATGATAACGGTCAAACGGGGTAAACCTCCGCTTGAAGAAGGCATGAATGGAATATGGCTTCTTATGGTGGTCGCTACACAGTCTGTTTCCATATTAGGAACACTTTTAGTTAGCCACCTCCCTTTCCCGCAAGAAATAATTCTCTTTCTTTCTCTCATTCTTTTTCTAATCGGATGCATGCTCTATATTATTATCATCACATTAATATTTTATCGTCTTACTTTTTTTGAACTCCGTGCCGAAGAGTTTGCACCTCCTTATTGGATCAACATGGGAGCAGTTGCCATAATTACCCTTTCAGGTTCTATGCTTATCCTCAACGCAGATAAATGGGAGTTTCTCAACTCGCTCCAGAATTTCCTAAAAGGATTTTCACTTTTGTTTTGGGCTACAGGCACATGGTGGATTCCACTCATTATTATTCTCGGTGCATGGCGACACTTCTATCAACTTATTCCAATTGTTTATCATCCACAATACTGGGGAATGGTATTTCCTTTGGGCATGTACACTGTTTGTACTTATCGGTTGGCTCAGGCAACAAATATTCATTTCCTTTTTAATATTCCTTCATTCTTTGTTTACATCGCTGTATTTGCATGGACCGTAACCTTTGGAGGATTAGTATATAAAATGATACGAAATATTATTTGGCAATCAAAATAAACAAACTTTAAACCTTATATCATGAACTCAAAAACAATTACCATCGAAACACCATTAGCTCCAGATGAATTAGTGAGCAGGATGAGGGCAATGACTGTTACAGATTTTGCCAAGTTCCATGATTCACCTCTTGCTGTTTATTATGGAGAAATAACATCTCACGCATTCGACATTAAAAATGTGCGCTATAGCCCAATGAGTTCTGCCCCCAATATACAAGGTGAAATTCAGGAAGGAGTAAATAATACAATGATAAAAGTGAAAATTGATATTAAAGAAATCTATCAGATAACACGCAGCATGTATTACAGCACACTTCTTCCAATCGGCATTATTGTTCTACTCCTTAGTATTTTGGTTCTTGGCGGTACTGAATATCAGTTGCAAGGATTTCTGTTTTCGGGTTTTTTTATTGCATGTCCATTTTTATTTGTTGCAATTATAAAAGCAATACTCATAAGCATAAAAAAGAAGGAATTGAAAGAATTCACTTCAAGAATAAATGGACACATTGTCCCGGAAACAGCAGGATAAAAATTCAAAATAATGAAGTCAAACTGTATAGCTTATAAAAGAGAAATTATCTAACGCATAAATAAAATAGGATACAATGAATACTGAAAATAAACTAATTTATTCAAAAAGATGCAACAAACCGCCTGCATAACATGTAACAATGACACTTGCCTTTTCAAAAACATTTCATCGGTGGAGTATGTAAAGCAATTTTATTGCAAAGCCGGGCAACATATCTTCCTTGAAGTTATGCCTGTAAAAGGATTTTACATTGTACAGCATGGAGCCGTAGAAGAATTTTACTTCGATTCTAACGACAAAAAAATAATAACGCACACAGCAATAGATGGTGAAATATTTGGTCACACTGATTATAGTGGTATTAAACATTCGCACAATGCAGTTGCGACTGAGAATACCGAAATCTGTTTTATTGGTAAAGACATTCTATATAAAGTGTGCAAGGCAAATCCCGAATTATCACTTAATCTCATGAACTTTTTTCTTGAACAATTCAATAAATCTGATATTAAAGGAGCCACATGGATAGCATAAAACCCTCAAAAATAATTTCAGAACTAATTCAAATGGGCGCTTATAAATCCACCCTTTCTGCAAAACATATTCTAATACGAGGGTTTCTATCAGGAGCACTCTTAGGCTTCTCCACAGTGCTCGCTTTTACTGTGGCTATTCAGTCTCAACAATATTATCTTGGAGCACTTGCCTTTCCGGTAGGCTTCGTGATGATTGTGTTATTAGGATTAGAACTTGTAACAGGGAACTTTGCCACTGTACCAATGGCTGTAATGGGCAAACAAACTTCGATGAAGAATCTTTTCTATAATTGGTTCTTCGCCTTTTTAGGAAATCTGTTGGGAAGTGTTTTTTTGGGCATAATGTTTTTTATTTATGTTACCAAATGCGGACACACTTACGATTCCGATATTGTAAAAAAAATAATTGCAATTGCCCAGGAGAAGACTCTTGTATATAAAGATCTCGGCTACACAGGATCTATTGTAGTGTTGGTCAAAGCCATTCTCTGCAACTGGATGGTAACATTAGGCGTAGTGATGGGATTAGTTTCTTCATCTACCATTGGAAAAATTTGCGCCATTTGGCTGCCTATTTTTACTTTCTTCGCACTCGGACTGGAACACTGTGTAGTAAATATGTTCGTAATCCCAACAGCAATGATGCTCAAAGCACCAATAAGTGTATCTGATTGGTGGTTATGGAATCAAATACCTGCAACAATTGGAAATATTATAGGAGGATTTTTTTTCACAGGAATATTTCTATTCATTACATATCACAAAAAAGGTTCTCATGAAGAAAATAATTTGCCGACTAATTCTGAAAAGAATGTTGTTGAAGTATCTGTTTCGGAGGAATAAATATTATCATACTCGTAAATAAAAAACAAATAATCATTAAAAACAATCAACTATGGCATCAACATCAGAAACAGGACACGCAAAAAATGTTGCAAACTTTGAAGATTTAATCTCATTTTGCACAGGTTACGGAACTGCCTACAATCCGTCAAAGGCATCAATCAAGATTCCTGCACTGAATACAACTTTCACAAGTGCCAAAGGAACGCTTACTGCAATCAACACCGCATTGCCACCCCATACAAATGCAGTTAATGCAAGGGATATAGTATTTTCTCCATTGAACAAATTAATTACAAGGATTAATAATGCAGTCGGCTCAAGCAATGTTTCAAAACAAGTTATTGCAGACGCTAAAACAATCACAAGAAAACTTCAGGGAAAAAGAGCAAGCGATAAATTACCTGTTGTTACTTCTGACCCTACAGCCCCAGTAGAGGAATCATCCAAAAGTATTTCATCCTCACAAATGAGTTTTGATAATCGCATAGAAAATTTGGATAAACTCATTCAACTTTTAGCATCGCAGACGGGCTACGCACCAAACGAAACCGATTTAAAAGTTACCGCCCTGACAACTTTGTTGGCAGATATGCGGACAAAAAATACGGCAGCAGTCAACGCTTTCACGCCCCTAAGCAATGCACGCATCGCAAGAAATTCCGTTCTTTACGCAACAGGGACAGTGACTGATTGATGTGGCAGGTGATGTAAAAAAGTATGTAAAATCGGTCTTTGGCGGGACAAGTCCCCAATATAAACAGGTTAGCGGACTGAAATTTACTAAAGTCGGCAAATAAGACACAGGAAACGCCCTACATTACTTTGGAAGTAAGCAGGTTCATTTAGGAAACTCTCACCTGACAGTTGGAGAAACACTACTGCACTTTGGACAAATGCACCTGTAAAGTGGAAACTCTCACCTGACAGTGAGCAAAAAAAAGTAGTTATTTGAAAATAATATTTACACTTTATTTTTAGTTGTAAATGTTTCACCATTGTTTCACCTTTCTTGTATTATAGCAATCAACTATCTGATTGTTAAATAAATACAACTTAATGAAGATTCCTCCGAGACAAAGAAAACGCATGTCTTAAAAGAGGTTATTGCTGATTATAATTTGTAGTATTCTGATGTCGACAGTTCTAATTATATTGGTGCGGAATCACTACTGGATGATCCTTTTTGAGTATTGTTTGTATGCAAATTGTATGCAAATAAAAAAGGGTTACAACCGCCAACGTGTTGTAACCCCGTTTCTTCTGCTCCTTCTGCTGGACTTGAACCAGTGACCCTCTGATTAATCCCGCACATGCGGGACTCTAACCAACTGAGCGAGTTTTTCTCCTGGGACAAATTCAGGATGGATTAAATTCTCAATTAGTTTTCTCGATTTTTACTTTTTAATAAACCGTTCGATAATTAATGCTTCCCTTCTGTTATTTGCTGCGAAGCCAAAAACACCGGAACAAACTAAAGCAAAAGATTTTTGGTTTTTAGTTATGCTTGTAATGGCATGAATATAAAGGACATTGCATTGCTGAAATATGAGAACCTACAGGACGACAAAATAATATTTTACCGTGCAAAAACTATTAACACTTCAAAAACGGATTTAAAACCGGTAACAGTTTATCTAAATGATTTTTCCAAAACCGTAATTAAAAAATACGGAATTAAAAAAACTGATAAGGCCGATTACATATTTCCGATAATATCCGATCAGGAAACAGAGGTTGTAAAACATAACAAGATTAAAAATTTCACCAAATTCATTAATCAAAATCTTAAAAAATTAGCGATTAGTGAATGAATAACAAGCGACATTTCAACTTATTGGGCAAGACATAGCTTTGCTACTAATTCTATTCGTAACGGAGCAAGTATGGAGTTTGTAATGGAAGCATTAAGCCACAACAATATGAAAACAACTGTTGGTTACTTTGCAGGATTTGAGGATAAAGACAAAAAAGAGTTTATGAAAAAATTAATGAATTTTTAAGTACCCCGATAAAATAAAAGTAGATTTGTAAAACAGTAATCTATCAATATTATGGAATTGCTTAAAGGAAAAAATTACACCCAATTAGTCAGTTCATTAAAACAACGCATTGCCGGTGCGCAAATTAAAGCTGCATTAGCTGCAAATACTGAATTAATCCATTTATATTGGGATATGGGTTGTATGATTTCTAAAGAAATTAAAAGTCGAGGTTGGGGAGCTAAGGTAACGGAGCAAATATCTAAAGATTTAAAAGGGGAATATCCTGACATGGAAGGTTTATCAGACAGTAATCTTCGCTATATGAGGAGGTTTTCAGAAGTTTATCCCGATTTATTTCGCCCACAGCTTGTGGACAAATCTGTAATTCGCCCACAAGCTGCGGGCAAATTGAAAAAAGAAAATCAATCTTCAGTAGAAGCCTCATTCATAGGGCAAATCCCTTGGGGACATAATAGAGTATTGTTAGATAAATTAAACAATACCGAAGAACGCTTATGGTACGCTCAACAAACAATTCAATACGGTTGGTCGAGGGTTGTACTTGAACATCAAATTGCAAGTGGATTATACGAAAGGCAAAGCAAATCAAAGAAAGCTACTAATTTCAAAAAATTATTGCCAAAAGCCCAATCCGAATTAGTGGAGCAAACATTGAAAGACCCATATGTTTTTGACTTTCTTAATCTCTCGAAAGTGCAGAAAGAAAAAAATATGGAGGATCAACTTACTAATCATATTACTAAATTCCTTATGGAGCTTGGGGTTGGCTTTGCTTTTGTGGGCCGACAATATAATTTAAACATAGGCGGTGATGATTTTTTTATAGACCTTCTTTTTTATCACATTCACTTGAAATGTTATGTAGTGATTGAATTAAAAATGGAAAAGTTTAAACCCGAATATGCCGGACAACTAAATTTTTACCTTACAGCTGTTGACGAACTATTAAAACGAAATGATGATAACCCCTCTATTGGAATTTTACTCTGTCCGAGCAAAAATCACATTGTAGCGGAGTTTTCCTTACGTAACATGAACAAACCAATTGGAATAAGCGAATACAAACTAACCGCAAAGGTTCCAACAAAACTGAAAAGAGATTTACCGATTGACAAATTAAAAGCGGAATTGGAAAACCGATTGAAAATGAATAAGAGTTCTGAATAGTCAAATAATTGCAGTCGACAGTTCTAATATATATTGGTGCGGAATCACTACTAGATGATCCTTTTTGAGTATTGTTTGTATGCAAATTGTATGCAAATGAAAAAGGGTTACAACCGCCAACGTGTTGTAACCCCGTTTCTTCTGCTCCTTCTGCTGGACTTGAACCAGTGACCCTCTGATTAATCCCGCACATGCGGGACTCTAACCAACTGAGCGAGTTTTTCTCCTGGGACAAATTCAGGATGGATTAAATTCTCAATTAGTTTTCTCGATTTTTGCTTTTTAATAAACCGTTCGATAATTAATGCTTCCCTTTTGTTATTTGCTGCGAAGCCAAAAACACCGGAACAAACTAAAGCAAAAGATTTTTGGTTTTTAGTTATGCTTGTAATGGCATGAATATAAAGGACTAATCAAAATCTTAAAAAATTAGCGATTAGTGAATGAATAACAAGCGACATTTCAACTTATCGGGCAAGACATAGCTTTGCTACTAATTCTATTCGTAACGGAGCAAGTATGGAGTTTGTAATGGAAGCATTAAGCCACAACAATATGAAAACAACTGTTGGTTACTTTGCAGGATTTGAGGATAAAGACAAAAAAGAGTTCATGAAAAAATTATTGTGGTTAGATGATTACCGTGACCCATTGGTGGATAATTGGCTTACATATAGTCCAATTGAAAAGCCTTTTGATTTAATTTGGATTAAAAACCCTGACGATTTTAAAAAGTGGATTAATGAAAATGGATTGCCCGATGCCATTTGTTTTGACCACGATTTAGGCGAAACCGAAAGTGGCTTTGATTGTGCTAAATGGTTAGTGGAGCATTGTTTAGACAATAAATTAAGATTGCCAAAATATAATATTCAAAGCGCAAATCCTGTTGGTAAAGATAATATTGATGGTTTATTCAAATCGTTTATAAAAAGTGGGCAGGGCTTTTAATATTAATAACCACCCGAAGAAAATAAAACAATTTTCTTGATTATTTTCAATTTTTTTTGAAAATATTTAACTTGCAAATTGGAATCAATTTAAAGTTTACAAAAAAACTTCACTTTTTGTGAACTTTTTAATAAATATAACGTATATTTGTACGAGAATTCATTTAATCAAAGAACAAACGATTAGAAACTATGTTCAAGGGAATGCTAGCAGTAAGGCTTCTTTTGAAGATTGGTTAACTAAAATAAAATATGCGGATTGGAAAATACCGGAAGATATTCAAATGACTTTCAATTCTGCGGATTTATTGGGTAAAAGCTCTCACAGAGTTGTATTTGATATTGCAGGAAATAATTACAGAATGATTTGTAAATATGCCTTTGGAGAAAAAGAAGCCCATTTATTTGTTTGTTGGATTGGTACGCATGCAGAATATACCAAGGTATGTGGTAAAAATGAACAATATACAGTAACCTTATATTAATCCTAATTACAATGGAAACATTAAAGTATAAAGTGGTCAGCTCCGAAAAACAATACTATAATTATTCTAAAATTTTGGAAGAATTGATTTTTGGCGCACCAAAAACACGGCAAGTAAAAGATGAAATCGCTTTACTCACACTTTTAATTGAAAAATGGGACCAAGGGCATAATATTTTTGAAACACTAGACCCTATTGAGTTATTAAAGTCTTTAATGAAAGATCACAAAATTAAATCATTTCAATTAGCTGAATTACTTGATGTAAGCGAAGGATTAGTTTCTGATATGCTGAACTATAAAAAAGGATTATCAAAAGAAACGATAAGAATCCTTGCGGATTATTTTAAGCTTAATCAAGAAACATTTAATAGACCATACAAATTAGTATCACCATTAAATTCACATTTAAGGAATGCAAGTGTTATGAACACTTCCAAAAAACTTGTTGCGGCTC
>JAHEXZ010000016.1:0-89070 GCA_023251835.1 Bacteroidota bacterium
AATCAGAAGCTTTATTTGAAAAAGCAAAAAAATATTTTCCGGGCGGAGTCAATTCTCCGGTACGTGCTTTCCGATCTGTTGGAGGAACTCCTTTATTTTTTGAACGGGGAAAAGGCGCTCATATATGGGATGCGGATGGTAATGAATATATTGATTTTTGTGGATCCTGGGGGCCACTGATTCTTGGGCATGCCAATGATAAAGTTGTGAATGCCATAAAAAAAACAGTAGAGAACGGAAGCTCTTTTGGTGCGCCAACCCGATTGGAAAATGAGCTGGCAGAATTAATTCTGAAGAATAACAAATACATTGAAAAACTACGTTTTGTAAGCTCCGGGACAGAGGCTGTAATGAGTGCTATACGTTTAGCCCGTGGCTATACAAAACGAAACAAAATTCTAAAATTTGAAGGTTGTTACCACGGCCATAGCGATTCACTCCTGGTAAAAGCCGGTTCCGGATTGGTTACTTTTGGCAATACTTCTTCGGCTGGCGTTCCGGAAAGTTTTGTAAATGAAACTATTGTAGTTTCTTTAGATAATGAAAATGCTGTAAAACAAGCATTTGCCGATTTTAAAGACCAGATTGCCTGTGTTATCATTGAACCTATACCTGCTAATAATGGTTTACTGTTACAACGCAAAGAATATTTGCAATTTTTACGTGACATCTGTACTGAAAATAAAACACTATTACTTTTTGATGAAGTAATTAGCGGTTTTAGGGTTGGATTTACAGGTGCTTCCGGTTATTATGATATTCAACCCGATATCATTACTTATGGTAAAATTATAGGTGGTGGATTACCGGTAGGTATGTATGGAGCAAGCACAGAAATTATGAATCATATTTCGCCTGAAGGAAATGTATATCAGGCCGGTACCCTGAGTGGAAATCCGGTTGCTATGGCTGCAGGTATTGCTCAATTGACAGCGTGTTTAAAACCAGGTTTTTATGATGATCTTGAAAAGAAAACCAATTCATTTGTAAACGCACTAAACGAATATGCAATACATAACCATTACAGTTTCAGGGTATTTTCCATTGGTTCTATTTTTTGGTTTGCTTTTACTGATGCGGTATCTATTTCGTCTGCTGAACAGATTGTACCTGAAAGTATGAATCATTTTAAAAAGCTTTATAAAGAACTGCTTGAAAGGGGAATTTACTTTGGGCCTTCCGGTTATGAAGTAGGATTTATTTCAGAAGCACACACTCCTGAATTATTACATGGTGTTCAACGGGTAATTATGGAATGTTTGGATGGAGTTTTAAAAAAATGCGAAGCCTGATTATCCTATCGTGTGTTATTATAAAATAAGCCATATTGCATGAAATAACACAAAACTGGTAGATATTGTTCGACAAAATAAATATTAAATCTTTCCTTCCTCTCTTTGGTTATTAAAATTAAGCCCCCCTTTTTTTCTAAACTATCAGTCGATACAAAACAACCAAAAACAATACAGATAACCACCGGTATCGTTTGTAAATTATTATATTTGCAATCCCAAATTTTATATTAACATTTTTGGTGGGTTAGTACGTGAAATATAAAGATACATCGGAATTAGAAATTACATTGCTGTTGGAAGCCGTTTATCGGAAATATGGGTACGACTTCAGACATTATTCCGAAGCACATATCAGGCGAAGGATTATGAACAGAATGGCTTTATCCGGGCTAAAAGATATTTCTCAGATGCAATCCATGATTCTAAAAGACGAAACATTTGCTTTTAAATTTTTACAGGATTTATCAATCACTGTAACTGAAATGTTTCGTGATTCCGGCTTTTTCAAATCGCTGAGAGAAAATGCAATCCCCCTCTTAAAAACATTTCCTTTTGTTAAAATATGGCTTGCCGGCTGCTCCACAGGAGAAGAAGTGTACTCTATGGCAATTATTTTAATGGAAGAAGGCCTGTATGAACGAACAACCATTTATGCTACCGATTTTAACCAACAGGCATTAAACAAGGCAAAAGAAGGAATTTTTTCAGATGAATTAATGAAAAAGTATAACGAAAATTATCAGTTAAGCGGGGGAAAAAAATCTTTCTCAAATTATTATACATCAAATTATAGTCATGCGGTTATGACCCAATCGCTGAAAAAGAATATTGTATGGACAAATCATAACCTGGTTATTGATAACGTATTTACACAAGCACATTTGGTATTATGCCGAAATGTACTTATTTATTTTAATAGGGATTTGCAAAACAAAGTACAGAAACTTTTTTTTGACAGTCTTATTAATGGAGGAGTCTTATGTTTGGGAACGAAAGAGTGCCTGCACTTCACTAATTTTAATAATGCTTATACCGATATAGACAAAAAACATCGGGTATTTAAAAAGAAATAGTACCAGTGAATACTAAAAATTTAACAAACAAAATAAATTTTTATGAATATGACTATTAGAAAAAAATTGGTAGGTGCCAGTATTATAGTTTTTATATTGCTTATTCTCTGGTCATTTTTCACGATTGATAAATTCTCTGAATCCAATCATCGGCTACAGAATATTGTGGATGTTTCCTCTAAAAAAATTAATCTGTCAAATGAAATAATGATTGCTTTGCTGGATGTTACACGGCACGAGAAAAATATTATCCTTGAAAAAGATGTTGTTCGAAAAGATTATTACAAAGATCGTATCTATCAGGCGTGGGCAACCATTGATAAAAAGTCTATCGCGTTGCAGGAATTGCTTGAAGAAGACGGAAAACTTATTCTTGCCGAATTTAAAAAAACATGGATGGGTTATAAAAATGACCTGAATGAAATTATTCGATTAGCTATGAAAAATGAGACGGAAAAGGCGTTCAGAATTTCCATAGATAAGGGGTTAAAAGTGCGGGATGAATCTATTATACTGTTAAGCAGGCTTATTGAAAAGAATGAAAGTAGTTTGCAAAACGATAAAACAGCCAGTGAAACTGCTTATCGTACAACTTTTAATAATATTATCTTTCTCATAATTACAAGCATTTTGATTGTAGCGCTCCTTGCATATTTCATTATCCAGGGCATTAACAAACGTATTTACAGTATAACAGTGGAAGCCCAAAAAATTGCCAATCGCGAGCTTACAAATCAAATGGCGAAAGACACTACTGTGAATGACGAATTAAAACTTATATTCGACTCCCTTGTAAATATCAAAGAAAGTTTTAATGAAGTAACGCAGAACGCCAACAAAGTGGCTGCCGGAAATTATACAAACTGCATTGTTCCCCGGTCAGACAAAGACACGCTGGGGCACTCCTTAAGAAAAATGACTTTTTCATTGCAGGAAACAACTGCTGCAAATGAAAAACACAAATGGCTTACTACCGGCCAAACCCAACTGAATGACAAACTAATTGAAGTGCAAAACATTGAAGAGCTAACTTCCGGCATCATTAATTTTTTATGTTCATACCTGAAGGCTGATATTGGTGCGATTTATCTTCTTAATGATAAAACCAATGCATTATCACTCAGCGGAAAATATGCGTTTATTGCCCCGGAAGATACCAAACACAATTTTATATTTGGTGAAGGACTAATTGGCCAGGCCGCAAAAGAGCAAAAACAAATAATGTTAAGCGGTATATCAGAAAACCAATTACGTATTACTTCATCCCTTATTGATGCCAAACCCAAACATTTACTAATCACTCCTTTTGTATTTGAAGGAAAAACAACGGGAGTTATAGAGCTTGGCAAACTCAATAATTTTAGCGAATTAGAAATCGAATTTATTAATAACTCTATGGAAAGTATAGCAATAATGGCTAATTCTGCTATTGCGCGAAAACAAATACAGGATCTGCTTGAAGAAACCCAACTACAGAGCGAAGAGCTACAAAGCCAGCAGGAAGAACTGAAACAAATGAATGAAGATTTGGAAGATCATATTCATATACAGAAAGAAAATGAACAAAAACTCCGTTCCGTCATTGAAACAGCATACAATGCTATTATCACACTCGACAAAAATCTAACTATTGTAGAGTGGAACCCAAGTTCTGAAAAAATGTTTGGCTATACACATGAAGAAATATATGGAAAACCCCTGTCAATCCTTTTTTCAGAGAAGCACCTTCCCTTATATGAAAAACAGGCAGAGTGCCTTATTTTATTAAAAACAACTAACAAAGAAATGATAGAATCAGAGGGGTTAAGAAAAGATGGAAGTGATTTCCCAATAGAATTTTCCATTTCTTCATGGACAGTTGAAAAAAACACTTTTTTTACTGCTTTTATACGTGATATTTCTGAACGTAAAGCATTGGAATCTGAAACCAAAGCCCGACAGATACTTCAAATTGCCCACCAGGAACTTATGGAGGCAAAAGAACTTGCCGAAAATTCAAGAAAATTAAAAGAACAATTCCTGGCAAATATGAGCCATGAAATCAGAACACCACTGAATGCCATTATCGGGATGATGGAAATACTTGAAGACAGCAAACTTAACGAAGAACAAAAGGAATGTGCTGATGTAATTAAAATCTCTGCCAACAATCTTCTTTCCGTTATTAATGATGTTCTCGATTTTTCAAAAATAGAATCCGGAAAAATAACATTTGAAAAACAACCCTTTGTCTTAGAAAAATTAATAGAAGGAATAATACAAACATTACACTTTACGGTTAACAAAAAAAGCATTTCATTAAACTACTCTATTTCAGAACTTGTTCCTCCCGTTATTCTTGGAGACATTGTCAGATTAAGACAAATATTATTAAACCTCGGAAGCAATGCTATTAAATTCACGGAACAGGGAAGCGTTGGAATTGATGTGCAACTAAAAGAACAGATCGATGATAACTATACGCTTCTTTTCACCGTAACCGACACTGGTATTGGAATTTCTGAAGACAAACTTGCTACTATCTTTGAAAGTTTTGTACAGGCTAGCGGAGATACAACACGTAAATATGGCGGCACTGGCCTTGGTTTAGCTATTACCAAACAACTGATTGAAATTCAGGGGGGGGTTATTTCCGTTAAAAGCAGCCCAAACAGAGGCTCCCAATTCTCATTCACCCTTCACTTCCAAAAAGGCGAAGACCTCTTGTTAGGAACAAATGAAAACGAAGAGATAATTTCTTATACAGAAATACAAGGAATAAGAATTTTACTTGTCGAAGACAATTATATGAATCAAATTCTGGCAAAGAAAATACTGAACAAATGGAATCTGGAATACCATGTTACTAATAACGGAAAAGAAGCTATTGAAAAATTATCCGAGAACGATTATGATATTATCCTGATGGATATGCACATGCCGGAAATGGATGGCTATGAGGCAACAAAATATATAAGAAACAATATGCCCTTTCCAAAATCAAATACTCCCATAATTGCTATAACCGCAAATGCCGTTGCCGGTGAAGAAAACAAGTGCCTGGCTGCAGGAATGAACGACTATATATCAAAACCCTTCAACAAAAAAAAGTTGTATCATAAAATATTACAATTAATGAAATTAAAACCGGCTGAAACAAATAGTAATGAAACCTGTTTAAAACATGAAAAACATACCGATCTTACTTTTTTAAAAGAACTTGCAGAAGGGAGTAATGAATTTATGATTGGTATGATTAATTCATTTGTTACAACTACACCAAAAGCATTAAATGACATGGAAAATGCTTTTGCAGAAAAAAAATGGATTGAATTAAAAATAATTGCCCACACAATGAAGTCAACTGTTGATTTTATGGGGATCCATAGTATTAAGGAAACAATAAGAACCATTGAAAAATATGCCGAAACCGAAACAAATACTGGCTCCTTGCCGGAACTCATCTCAACAATAAAATCCGCCTGTATCAATGCGATAGAGGAATTGAAAATTGAAGTTGAAAATTTATCTTAATTCTTTACGCTATGAACTGTATTAT
Source organism: Bacteroidota bacterium (assembly GCA_023251835.1). Classification (GTDB taxonomy): domain Bacteria; phylum Bacteroidota; class Bacteroidia; order 2-12-FULL-35-15; family 2-12-FULL-35-15; genus 2-12-FULL-35-15. Next base: position 5,907 of record JAHEXZ010000016.1, read on the forward strand.
TATAGATGACCATGAACTGTCAATAAAATCGTTGGAACATTTTATTGAAAAAACCCCATTTTTAAATTTGACCTGTTCCTTTTCAAATCCTGTAGATGCTCTGTCCGTTGTATCAGAAAACAAAGGAGACCTTATATTTCTTGACATCGAAATGCCCGAAATGAATGGAATTGAATTTATTAATGCTGTTAAAAAAAATTTACCGCAGGTTATTTTAACTACATACCATGAGAAATTTGCATTGACTGCATTTGAACATAATGTTACAGATTATCTGATGAAGCCCATTACCTACCAACGATTCTTTCAGGCTGTATCAAAAGCAAAAGATATTTTTGACAAACAGGCGGTTCATCACATTAGCAATGATACCGTTTTCGTGAAAAAAGGCTCCTCTATTGTAAAGCTGAAAAAATCAGAGATTATCTATGTAGAAGCTCTGGTAGATTATGTTGTACTCTATACAGATAAAGAAAAATTTATTGTACACTCTTCAATGACAGCTATGGAAGGTAAGCTGTCCGCGCAGGATTACATGCGGGTTCACCGCTCATATATTATCCGTATTGATAAAATTGACAGCATTGAAGACAATGCCATTTCTTACAAAGAAAAACTCATCCCCATTGGCAAAACGTATCGCGAAGAAGTTTTAAAACGCCTGAATATGTTATAAAATCACATACCGGAATAGCCGTTTTCCTCATCCGTAACACATATTAATTATATCCCGGTGCACTGCACCTAACAAATAAATATCTGCAGGTTATAGAAACATCTGTTTTTTAAGGTGCGGAGCACCGGAACCAGCAGGTTTTATTTTATAGCATTTAATCCATAATTCACAATAAGTTTCCAGATGTCCCATCTTCATTCACAGAAAAATTAACAACATTCACAGAAAAAAAAATTTATTACTAAACTACTAACGTTAAATCAGGCAGAAACAAAGTTCTTTATAAATAAAAACTTTAAAGCCATGAAAACGTTAGCCACCATAACAGTAATAAGCAGCTTATTACTGTTTTCCATTTCAAACACATTTGCACAAAATTTTCAATATGCGAAAAAAAAATATGCATTAGTTAAAGGAAACAACCATAGAATAAAACATCAGGTTTCCACTGTTCATTTATCAAAAGATTCACTGCATACGTTCACCGACTCCGAACTAATTAAATTGGCAAATTATATTAAAACGCTGGAAAAAGGAAACCAGATTATTCGGAAAACAGATACTGAAAACAGCATTGCTAAAAATGATGTAAGGAGTAATGTAGAAAAAAATTATTTTACAGATAGTGAAATTATAAAGCTGGTGTATTATATACAATATCTTGAAACTTCAGATTTTACAGGTTCGATTACCGGAATCAAAGAATAATTACCATTCACAGAAAATCGGAAAACGTTTACAGAAAATTGGCACAAAACATAATTATTATCTATAAATTCACAAAAGCAAATATGGCTTACAAAAAAAATTCTACTATGAAATGGTTAAACAATATAAATAAAACATGGATACATCACCTATACATGATGATAAACGACTTGGTGAAGTAGCAGATCTTATTCTTCAGTTCAGCATTGGAAATTTTAATGCCCGTGTAGAATTAACAGATACAGACGATCATCTGAATATTATAATGGCCGGCCTCAATATGCTTGGTGACGAGTTGATGGGATACAGGCAAAAAATAAAGCGGGACGAAAGACGCTTTCGTGCAATGATTGAACATAGTAAAGATGCTATTGTTATTATTTCTGAAAATGGTGAAATTTTATACTTAAGTCCAAACAATGAAACCATTTTAGGATATACCGACCAGGAAATCATAAAAAATACTATTTATAAGGATAAAGAACGGTTTAAAAAAATTTTCGAACACTATATCGGAACTCACGGAAAAATGATTCGTACCCAATGGAAAAGACGTCATAAAAACGGACATTGGATCTGGCTTGAAGTTGTTGCTTCCAACTTAATGCATGAGCCTGCAATTAACGGAATTATCATAAATTACAGAGATATTACCAAAAGTAAAAAAGCCTTATTGCAAAAGGAATTTGACGACAACAACCTGAAATCCTTAATAAACAACACAGAAGACTTAATGTGGAGTGTGGATAGAAATTTCAAATTAATTACTTCCAATAAAGCATTTGATGAAATACTCAGACTTTTAACCGGTATCACTATTAAAAAAGGACAAAATGCACTTATTGGTGCATCTAGTGAAGAACAATTAAAACGCTGGACTACTTTTTATGAACGGGCACTCTCCGGAGCAATTTTTACCGAAACCGAGCACTCATCCTCTCCTGTTGAACAATGGTCAGAAATTTCGTTTTACCCCATACTCCAGCAAAATATTATTGTTGGAGTTGCCTGCTATTCACGAAACATTACAGAACTAAAAAGAGCCCAAATACTGAAAACGATTAACCGCGAACTTACAATAGCAAAAGAACTTGCGGAAAATTCAAAAAAAGCAAAAGAACAATTTCTGGCCAACATGAGCCATGAAATACGAACTCCCATGAATGCAATTATGGGAATGGTAGAAATATTAGGAGAAAACAACCTTAACCCTGAACAAAAAGAATGTGTAGATGCAATTAAATTATCGTCCGACAACCTTCTCTCCATTATCAATGATATATTAGATTTTTCCAAAATAGAATCAGGAAAGATTACATTTGAAAAACGTCCTTTTGTGCTTGGAAAACTAATAGAAGAAATTATACAAACACTTCAATTTACAGCAAACCCAAAAAGTATTTCACTCACTTATTCTATCGCAGAAAATATTCCTTCCTTTATTATCGGAGACGATGCAAAACTAAGACAGATTTTATTAAACCTTTGTGGCAACTCTATTAAATTTACTGAAAAGGGATATGTCAGCATTGACATCCAACTAAAAGAACAACAAAATGATGATTATATTCTTCTTTTTAAAGTAACAGACACCGGCATCGGTATCCCGGAAGATAAATTACAAACTATTTTTGAAAGTTTTGCACAGGCAAGTGGAGATACTACACGTAAATATGGTGGTACAGGGCTTGGACTCACCATCACAAAGCAACTGGTAGAGCTTCAGGGCGGCTCCGTTTTTGTTAAAAGCAAAGAAAACGAAGGATCCCAATTTTCATTTACACTTACTTTTGAAAAGGAAAATGAATTACCAAAAAGAAATGAAAACGAAGAAACATATGTATATACCAGGTTAGAAGGGAAAAAAGTGCTACTTGTAGAAGATAACTCCATGAATCAACTGCTTGCAAAAAAAATACTTAACAGTTGGAATTTGAAATACGATGTTGCCGCCAATGGAAAAATTGCTATTGAAAAATTAGCTAATGAAGATTATGACATTATACTCATGGATATGCACATGCCTGAAATGGATGGATATGAGGCAACAAAATATATAAGAACTGAAATGCCACCCCCAAAATCACTTATACCGATTATAGCTGTTACAGCAAACGCTATTCTTGGTGAAGAAGAAAAATGCCGGGCTGCCGGAATGAATGATTATATTTCAAAACCCCTTGACAAAAGAAAACTCTATCAAAAAATGATTAGATTGCTACGCTAAAATTCTTAAAAATATAAAAATGGGGACGGAAATAATAAATTCAGAGGCTAAAAATATAGCCACCTATTGACTCTAAAGGAAACGCCTTGCCTGAGCATAAAAATCGAAATCAACTCCCCCTTCCAGATTCCTTCACAGAAAATTTACTGCCGTTCGCAGAAAAAAACGTTTTCAGGATAAATACATCCGTTAAATTAGCCAAAGAGAAAAGGATAATAATAAAACGAACATTAAAACCCCTTTGCCATGAAAACGATAACACACATCCTGATAACCACAGCAGCAATAACATTAACAACATGTGGTTTTGCACAAGATTCGAAAAATCCTCAAAAAACACCCGATACGCACACTACTAAAATAATCCCCGTTGTTAATCCTATGGCTGCCGTTATGGTACGCAACTCTGTAGTTCAAAAAGCCGCCTCAGAAAGAGTTAGAGCTAATAAAATCGAAAACAAAAATTCATTAGACAAACCAACCAACGATTTTATAGCTACAAATTTTGAGGAAAGTAAACTGGCCTGTAATACCAATGTTAACAAAAAATAGTCAAAAGATTATTTTGAGCGTTATCTAAAACAGTATAATGCACTATCTCAGAAAGAACAGAACCCTGATGGGTAAAAACTAATACGCTTCAAAACAAAACCTGTTCAAACTAATCCATCATTTCAAATCTGTTTTCTGCTGTCAGCTCCCCACTTTACCTCTTACTTCCTTATCCCTAAAAACTATTTTTCCGTTCACAGAAAAGTTTCTGCCGTTCGCAGAAACGAATACGATATAAAAAAATATACCCGTACAATTAAACAAAACCAAGCACCAGGAATCGCTTAAAAAAGACACAAAATCATGGAAACGCTAACCCATACTAAATCCACAGTAAGCATCATGATAATGCTCCTTCTGATAGTAAATAGTATTGCCCAAAATTCTATTGCTAATAAATATAGAATAACAGCCTATCAAAAAGAAAACAACCCAATAATGAGCGTTTCAAATGAAGTAGAAATAATTCCCGCAGCAGCGCTTTACATTCCTAATGCATTCACTCCTGACGGAGATGGTTTAAATGACACCTTTGGTGGGGTTGGTGAAGGAATAACGGATTACAACATACAAATCTTTGATCGTTGGGGCAATCTTCTTTTTGAATCCAATGATATTAATAAACAATGGGATGGAAACTATAAAAATGAATTAGCCCCTTCCGGAGTATATGTATTTAAAGTAAATGCAAAAGGACAGGGAAAGGATGGAAAAAGTAAAAAATTAATCAATAAAACTGGCAATGTAACACTCGTTATTTGAGAAAACATAAACAACCTGATTTATAGAAATAAAATATCCCGACCATGACAAACAGAAAAAAAAATAATATCTCCGTTATAATAACAGGTTTGTATCTCATCACCATTTTTTCTAATGCACAAACTCCCGTTGCCTCTTTTACTACCAATCAAACCTCGGGATGCTCACCACTCACTGTACAATTTACAAACACCTCTGTTAATGCATCTTCTTATTATTGGGATTTTGGAAATGGAAACGTTTCTGTTCTAATGAATCCTTCTAATGTATATTCCAATGCAGGTACTTATACCCTAAAGCTTTTTGCTATCGCTGCAAACGGACAGAGAGATTCTATTATATACAGCAATTTAATAACTGTTTCAGCCAACTCCGTTCCTGATTTTTATGCAGCAACTACATCTGCCTGCTTGGAGGGAAATAATTTTTCCTTTATAAATACCAGCAGCAATGCCATAAATTACCTTTGGGACTTTGGAGACGGAAACACCTCAACGCTTCAACACCCCAATCATTCCTACATGTCCCAGGGAAACTATACCATTAAACTTATTACCTATGATAGCTATGGATGTCCAAGTGTGAAAACAATATCAAACTATATCTATGTTAATCCTAACCCTGTTGCAGAGTTTACTGTAAATACAACAACAGGCTGTGATCCTGACCAGGTTTTTAACTTTACCGCTGCCGATGAATCAGGAACTAACTGGCTCTGGAATTTTGGAGATGGAAGCTCTTCTATACTTCAAAATCCGAATCACACTTATAGCACTTCCGGCTTATATACTGTCTCTTTGATTACAACCAATCTTCATGGCTGCAAAGACACTGTAATTATGAGTGATTATATTTCAGTAACGGCTCCGCAGCCACCTGTATTCACATCCGATACAATCACAGGATGTACACCTGTGCAGGTTTCATTCAGCAGCCAGTCCCCCAATACAATAAGCTGGTTATGGAGCTTTGGAGATGGGGACACATCCGAAGAAGAAAATCCGGCACACAGCTATCAAAACAGCGGTAGTTATAACGTTGGCCTGGCTATACTAACAGATAATGGCTGCAGCTATATTACTACAATAAATAACTATATAAATATAGCAGAAAACCCTGTACCTAATTTCTCTACAACTACTGCCAGCGGTTGTGCTCCCGTTGGCATTCAATTTATTAATCAGTCTGCAAATGCTGTAAGTCAGCTTTGGGATTTTGGTGGCGGATATACCTCCACACAACAAAATCCGTTGCATACATACACACAAAATGGAACCTATACTGTAATACTCCATTCTTTTAATGCCTCCGGATGTGAATCAATAAAAGAAATTATCAATGCTGTTGCACTTGTTTTACCCGTTGCTGATTTTACTGTAAATTACACGCCCGGCTGCGCCCCCTTAACAGCAGGGTTTTCAAATAATTCGATAAACGCTGTTCAATGGATATGGAATTTTGGAGATGGAACTTACTCAAACCTCCAAAACCCAACACATATTTACAGTTTACCTGGTGACTATACGATAAGCCTCATTGCAATTGATGATTCAGGTTGCAGCGACACATTAATCGCGAGTTCCGTTATTCACGTTATAAATACCGCAGCCAACTTTACTGCACCTGCAACAACCAATGGATGTGTGCCCTTTAATACATCGTTTTCAAATGATATTTCAGGTGCCGCTTCCTGGCTATGGGGCTTTGGCGATGGAAGCTCCTCCACACAACAAAACCCTTCACACGCATATACCACAGCCGGCTTCTATGCAGTTTCATTAACCGTATATTTAAACTCTGGCTGTATGCAACATTACCCGATTTTCAGAACCTTTGATATCAAAGGTGTACAGCCATCGTTTACATGTTCTGCTTTAGAAACCTGTGCCCCGGTTACAAGCATTTTCACAAGTACAACTCCAGGAAATAACATTTCTTCCTGGTGGGAATTTGGAGATGGAACCACTTCCGCACTACAGAATCCTTCCCATACTTATACTATTCCCGGGTTTTACACCGTTAAATATACTGCTACCACAACAGATGGCTGTTCTGCTACTCTGGTTAAAGCAAACAGCATTCACGCTATTTCCTGTTCTTCGGGCTATATTGGCAGCAATTCAGGAGGAGGCGGAATCAATGTATGGAATGAGGGGACCAGTACAAACTCCCCTCCTCCTCCTTCTATAACCGGTTGCATTCCTTTAGGCGTTAGCTTCAATAATTCCCTCTCTTCAACAGTATCGTGGCTATGGAACTTTGGAGATGGAAGCACAAGCACTATGCAGCATCCATTTCATACATATACCACTGCCGGCAATTATACAGTAGCATTAATTGCATATACACCATCAGGAGTATATGACACGATTATCTATCCTGATTATATAGAGGCCTCTGGTGCGGCTGCAGATTTTAATATAACAGAAAACGGAAATTGCCAGGCCACAACTATAACAATAAATACAACAAGCTCCGATAACGACAGTTGGCACTGGGATTTTGGAGATGGCAGCACGTCTTCTTTGCAAAATCCCACACATACATACTACAGTGCCACGGATAACTATATAGTTACATTAACCACCACAAATGCCCAAGGGTGTTCAGCAACGTTATCAAAAAGTATGTTATCCACTGTTGACAATACTTTAATCTGGGCTGATGATTATACAGTTTGTGCTGATCAGCCTGTAAATTTCAATTGCTTTTCATCAAACTATGCTGCCTGGTTATGGAATTTTGGAGATGGTTCGAGCTCTACACTTCAAAACCCTGCTCATACATATCAAACAGCAGGCAGCTATGGGGTTATATTAACCGTTACTGATAATAACGGTTGCACACACAATTCGTCTTTACAGTATCCGATAACTGTAAGCAAGCCTGTTGCTGATTATAGTTACACATTAGCAAACGGCTGCAATTACCAAACCGTAAACTTTACCAATACATCAGCCGGTGCTGCCCTTCCACTTTCTGCTCATTGTAAATGGAACTTTGGCGATGGAACAGTTGAACAATGGGCAGAAAATCCTATGCACACATTTTCTTCACAGGGAACATATCTGGTGACGCTTACGGTTAATGACAACAGTTGTTTTAACAGCATTACAAAAACGGTAGATGTTCTTCCTGTAATTGTCGACTTTTCATTCACACAAAATACCACCTGTTTACCTGTTACAGCCATATTCAACGATTCTGGCAGCAGCAATAGTATTGCTGCCTGGTTGTGGGATTTTGGAGATGGAACAACCTCCGCCTCACAAGATCCTGTTCACACATTTACAACGCCCCCTTCAACAGATGTTACATTAACCATTACGGGAGCGAATGGCTGCCAGGCAATAATAACAAAACCGAACATAACAATTTTTAATACCGACTTCGCAGTATCCATTGCAGAAGGTTGCACACCAATGCTTGTAGCGTTTACCGATGCATCATTAAATGCCAACCAATGGATATGGGATTTTGGAGATGGAAATTACTCCACCTTACAGCATCCTGCTCATACCTATATGAACAACGGTGCATATACTGTAAAGCTGATTTCAAAATCTGTTGATGGATGTGCAGATACCATGCTATTTTCAGAAATAAACGTCAATAAGCCCGTTGCCAGCTTTTCTTCTGCTAACGCCACCAATTGCTCTCCTACATTGGTTTCATTTACCGATTCGTCAACCAATGCAGATTCATGGTTATGGGATTTTGGAGATGGTAGCACCTCCATTAACCAGCATCCTGGACATGTATACAATATACCTGGTTTATATACTATCAGGCTCACTGTTACAAACACCATCGGTTGCAGTGATACACTTGTTCGTACAGATTATATTGAAGTGCCCGGAAGTATTGCCGGCTTCACCACATCTGCAACACAAGCCTGCGCACAAACAACAGTTCAATTTACTGACCTCTCTGTTAACGCTGCAAACTGGTCATGGAACTTCGGTGATGGAAACAGCTCTTCACAAAAAAATCCCATACACATCTACCAATATCCTGGACAATATACGGTTTCCCTATCAATTGAAAACAATACGGGCTGCAGCAACTCCCTAATCAAAACAAACTACATTCATGTATATGACCAGAATCCACCTGCTGAATCTGTAATAAAGGCTGTTTCTGTAATTTCAGATAATACCGTTCAAATTAGCTGGAATCAAAACAATGACGAAAATTTTACTTTTTATAAAATATATCGAAAAAATAACACTACAGGAATATATAACTCTATAGCAACAATAAATAGCAGCTCAACAACTATTTTTTTAGATTCGAACCTAAACACATTAGCAAATTCTTATTGTTATAAAATACAAACCATTGATTTCTGCGGTAATGCCCTGCTTTTGGATAGCTTGAAAGAACATTGTACTATTAATGTATCAGCTTTCGGAGTTAATGATAATATACAGATACATTGGACACCTTACACAGGAGCTGTCCCTGAAACTTATTCAATATACCGGGTTGAAAATAACACTCTCAACCCCATCTTAATTGCCACTGTTCCCGGCAATAGCTTAACATACACAGATACTACCCTGGCTTGTCCCACCTATCATTCATATAGGATAAAAGCAAACAAACTGAATGGCCTGATTGCATCCTCCAATAGTGATACCTGTATTGCAAAACCTGCATATAGCCATTTGATGAATCAAAAAGTAGATGTGGTAAGGTCTACCGTAATTGATAACAATAATGTGCTTACAGAATGGGCTGCTCCTGCTCTTGCACCGGAAAAGATAGCTGGTTACGCTATATACAGGTCTACAGATAATATTCATTTTTCATTATTAACCCATGTTGATGCCATAGTACATAATTACATTGATACTGAAGTAAACGTAAATTCACAGAATTATTACTATAAAATAAGCATAGTGAACTTCTGCGACATTACCGGAGAAGAAAGTAATAAAAGTTCTTCTGTATTATTAAAAGCGGGATTAGCTGATGGCTCAGTAAATCTAAGCTGGACAGCCTATGAAGGTTGGGATAAGGGAGTAGATTATTATTCTATAGAAAAAATGAACGATTCCGGAGAATGGGAAACAATTCAAAAAGTAAACGGAGATATATTAAACTATACAGACGAAAATTAACTCTCCCACTAATTTCCTTGCTTTTAAGTATATAATTCCCCCCCTTAAAGGGGGACAAGGGGGGGGTTACTCCACCGTAACTGATTTTGCCAGATTCCTCGGCTGATCCACATTACACCCTCTCATCACAGCCACATGGTACGATAAAAGCTGTAATGGTATGACAGAAATTAATGGTACCAATATTTCATCTGTCTCAGGAATCTCTATCGTATAATCAGCCATCTGTTTTACCTGTGTATCTCCCTGAGTAACAATTGCAATAATCTTTCCTTTACGGGCTTTTACTTCCTGAATGTTACTTATCACTTTTTCATACGAAGCACCTTGTGTTGCAATTACAAAAACTGGCATCTCTTCATCAATCAATGCAATTGGCCCATGTTTCATCTCTGCTGCCGGATAACCCTCTGCATGTATATAGGAAATTTCTTTTAGTTTTAAAGCTCCCTCTAAGGCCACAGGAAAATTATATCCCCGCCCAAGATACAATGCATTTGTAGAGTTTTTGTATATCTCCGAAATGTATTTAATCTGGTTATTGGTTTTTAATACCCGTTCTACTTTTTCAGGAATAGCTTCCAGTTCATTTATCAACTGATGAAAACGTGACGATGATATTGTTCCTTTACAGAATGCTATACGTAAAGCCATTAATGTAAGCACTGTTATTTGTGCTGTAAACGCTTTGGTAGAAGCTACCCCAATTTCAGGCCCGGCATGGGTATATGACCCCGCATGAGTAGCCCTTGCTATAGAAGAACCAACAACATTACAAATACCAACAATGGTTGCCCCTTTTGATTTGGCAAGCTCAATAGCTGCAAGTGTATCAGCGGTTTCGCCCGATTGTGAAATAGCAATTACCACATCATCCTCGTATATAATCGGGTTGCGATAGCGAAACTCTGAAGCATACTCCACCTCAACCGGTATACGTGTTAAATCCTCAAATAAATATTCAGCAACCAGAGCCGCATGCCAGGAAGTACCACAAGCAATGAAAATAATCCGTTTGGCATTTAAAAATTTTTGCTCATATTCTGCAATGCCACCAAGGTTTACAATACCTTTTTCTGAGTTCAAACGACCCCTCATACTGTCTTTAACAGACCGGGGTTGCTCATAGATTTCTTTAAGCATAAAGTGCTCAAAACCACCTTTTTCTAATGCTTCCAGCTTCAACTCAAGCTCCTGTATATAAGGCGTTTTCGCTTTATTTTTAATTGTTTTTATTTTCAGGTCTTTACCGCGCTCAATAAATGCAATTTCTTCATCTTCAAGATATACTACATTTTTTGTATATTCAACAATTGGCGTAGCATCTGATGCAACAAAAAATTCATTCTGGCCTACACCAATAACCAAAGGGCTGCCTTTTTTCGCAGCAATCAACTCATCAGGGCTATCTTTTGAAAGAATAACAATGGCATAAGCACCTACCACCTGGTTTAAAGCCCTGCGTACGGCTTCCCCCAAACGTATCTGCTCCTGTTGCTTAATGTCTTCGATCAAATGAATCAAGACCTCTGTATCCGTATCACTTAAAAATTGATGTCCGCGCTCCTTTAGCTCTTCCTTCAAAGAAGCATAATTTTCAATTATGCCATTATGTATGATTACGAGATCTTTAGAGCCCGAATAATGGGGATGGGCATTTACATCATTAGGAACACCATGTGTTGCCCAACGTGTATGACCTATACCTATTGTTCCATTTTTATTCTTATCGGTAACAAAGCTGCCCAAATCAGCAACTTTTCCCCTGCATTTATAAACGTTTAATGTATTTGTATTTTTCCCTGAATTATTGTCAATCAAAGCAAGCCCGGCACTGTCATATCCTCTGTATTCAAGCCGCTGTAAACCCTTCATAAGAATCGGGTAAGCCTGTTGATTTCCAATGTACGCAACTATTCCACACATAACGTATCTTTTTTATTGTTAACTCTTCCTTCCCGCTAAGGTATTAAATTTATTTTTTATTCTTCAGAATTTACTCCAGTTTGGTATAAGCAATAGCTAACTTCATTTGATAAGCGCTTCCGCCCCCCCCGCCTCCTATAACAACCCTGTTGGCATTTACAGCGCCATTGCCTGCAAGTAAATATAAACCATTATTTTTTTTCTTCTCCGTTAGCAACTGTTGAATATAACGGGCTATATTAAACCGGTATTCCCGTGCAGAAACACTATAGCTTCCCCCAAAATAATTTGGTGGAACAGTTTCACCGGCATCGGGCAACACATAGGTAGTACCATCATCATTAATACCAAATAAAACCAATTTAGCCGGTGCTGCAAAAGTATCTAATTGATACATAGAATTAGTATCTATTTTCACAACCAATTCTGCCTTATTAATTGCTATTTTACCAGAGTTTAACCAATTCATCAGGTAAGGCATCTCTATTTTTGTCCTCAGCCCGGCCATCGACTGAAGAAAAACAACATCATTTTGTGCAGGAGGTGTTGTGCTCAACTGAGCGGCCAAATCACTATTTATAACAGAATAATCATGACTGAAATGTGAAAAACGGGCAACACCACCCAATGCAAAATCATAGCTCAGCGAATCATCCGTATCATTGCGGTAGTATATCGTAAGTTTTGACTGTTCATCACCACACTTAAAATATAAAATATTGCCTTCTTCACTATTTAAAACAGAATTTTCCGTAGTTACATATAGCCCTTTCATATAGGTCTGAAAACCCGCTGTGGTTTCAAATACCGTATTCGGCTGGGTTAATAAATCCTGGCCAAAGTTATTATCAAGCGGTATTCTTAGCTGTGGCTTTAACGGTTTACCCAAAATATGAACACTGTCCGTTGGATAGGGTGTAAATTCATAACTGTTTGCAAGATCTATTGTGCCGGTTGCTAATGTTTGATGAGAATAATAGGTGTTTTCTGTTTTTATATCTTCCGTTACCTGGTATATATTAATTTTCTGTTTTACACGGTCTCTTTTTCCATAATAAACCGGATTATATACGATAGAAAGTACAACAGAATCAATCTGTGGAGAGGTTCCAAATAAAGGATTAAGAGTGGTTAACCGAAGCTGGGTGTATAGTGATGCATGAGTTTTTCCAAAAACAGGATCCCAATAGCTGCCAATCATAGCATCTCCTGTAATAATTAACGTTTCATCCGTTCTCAGGGAGTCAACCCGTTCTGTTTTGGTTATTAATGTTGTTGTATCCTGAAAATCAACCCCGAGTATGTCATTCGGAGGTTGTACATCCAACCCGATTATATCGGTTTCCTTTTTACAAGCGGCAAAACCTGCCAAAAGCACAACAAGCACAATTAAAAACAACTTTGCCCCTGAAATCAGGGGCAAAATTGTTGCATTTTTATTATTTTTTTTCATAAAATTACCCTTAAGCCTTCTTTGCAGAAACCGGCTTTTTACCTTTTCATGCCATTACTCCAACCTCTTCAAGAACATCATCATAAAACTCCGAGTAAGCAGCAATATATTCATCACCTCCAATATAATCAAGCATTGGTTTACCTGACTTTTTTATGTATTTTTCAACGTCAGGGTTAATTTTAGGACTGGCTTTGATTACTCCATCTGCCAGGTCTATGGCAAGTTTACTAAGGTTAACAAATGTTGGGGTTTTTAACTGTTCTACATCAGATTTTTCTACGCCATCATAAATTATCTTTTTAGAAAAGTCTTTATGCAATGGTTTGGTAAATTCATCATCATAAACAGAGTAAACAATTTTGGTGTCGGCAAACAAAGGATTGTCTTTAAATGACTTTTTCAGGTATAATGCCGTCAAAGCAGTCATCCAGCCATGTAAATGAACTACATCTGGCGACCAGCCTAATTTACTCACCGTTTCTATTACACCTCTGCAAAAGAAAATAGAACGCTCATCATTATCAGCGAAATGTTCTCCTTTTTTATCAGTTAATGTATACTTTCGCTCGAAATACTCCTGATTATCAATAAAATAAACCTGCATGCGGGCGGCTTGGATAGAGGCCACTTTAATAATCAACTGATGATCAGTATCATCAATTATCAGATTCATTCCCGATAAACGGATTACTTCGTGTAGCTGGTTACGTCTTTCATTGATGATACCATATTTTGGCATAAACGTCCTTATTTCCTTGCCTCGTTCTTGTATTCCTTGCGGTAGCTTGCGTCCAATGATGCTCATTGGAGTTTCTTGTAAATAGGGGGTAACTTCTTGTGATACAAATAAAACTCTTGCTTTTTTCTTCATATATGAGTTGAGTTTAAGGTTAGCTTGTAAAAAAGTATACAAAAGTAATGAAAAATTTCCATAATTTCAAAGTATTAATCTTAGATTTGCCGGCTTATATTCTCAAAAAGGAGCCTTTCGTACTGATTTTGTTGGTTTTTAACAACTTTTTTAACGATGATTATTTTAAATTCTAAATTACAGCTCAGCGCATATACAGATAACGTACGAAATCAGCACAATAGTATAGGCTTTGTTCCAACAATGGGTGCCTTACATTCGGGGCACATTTCTCTGGTAGACATGGCCAAATATCAATGTGATAAGGTGGTATGCAGCATATTTGTAAACCCAACTCAATTTAATGACCTCAATGATTTAAAGAATTATCCCCGCACAATTGAAGTCGATTGCCAGATGCTTGAAAAAGCAGGCTGTGATGCCGTTTTTATTCCGGATGTACAGGAGATGTATTCCACTCAGGAATTAGAACTCAAAAAGCAGGGTGTTGAAGATAAAAGCTGGACAGAAGGTAAAGATATAGATTTTGGAATCATCGGCCGGGTAATGGAAGGCGCTCACCGCCCAGGTCATTTTAATGGTGTTGCACAGATTGTTAGTAAACTATTCAGGCTTGTAAAGCCGGATAAAGCCTATTTTGGCCAGAAAGACTTCCAGCAATTAGCCATCATCCGAAGCATGGTAAAACAGTTGGATATGAAGGTAGAAATTATCTCCTGCCCCATTATTCGTGAAAAAAATGGCCTTGCCATGAGTTCCAGGAATGAGCGTTTAACTCCTTTGGAAAGGGAGCGGGCTGCAATTATTTCCCAAACATTATTTCAAGTCAAAGAATTGCAAAAACAAAAAAACATAACTGAATTAAAGGACTTTGCAGAGAATTTTATAAAAACCGAGCCACTCATCCAGCTTGAATATTTTGAAATTTCAAATTCGGAAACATTAGAACCAGTTATAAATTATCCACAGGCCAACAAAAGTGCTGTTGCCTGTATTGCAGTTAAGTTGGGCGGTGTACGGTTAATTGACAATATATTATTATACTAATTTCATATCCAACATTGTAATGTTCAGCTGGGCTGAAGCCCATGATAATCGCGGTTTTACATTTGCCCCGGCCTTAAGGTCGGGGCTATTAAAACATTAATGATAGTGGGGCTTTAGCCAAAATTATTATAAACTACCGAACTATTGTAATTATATACCACCTGGCAGGGTGACCTTTATTGTTTTTTACCATTAATATATTGAACAAGCACAATGAATGATAGTGAAATTGTTGAACACTTGAAACATAACCGGAATGACAAAGTGCTTGTTATACTGTATAAAAACTTGCCTGTAATTAAAAAAATGATCACTTCCAATGGTGGTAATAGTGAGGATGCTGAGGATATTTTCCAGGAAGCTTTGATAGTTTTATGTATGAATGTGAAAAAAAACGGTTTTACTTTAAGCTCAAAACTAAGCACATATCTATACAGCATCTGTAGGTATATGTGGAAAGATGAACTGAAAAGAAGAAATAAAATGGTGTTTTCCTATACTGATACGATTAAAGACACAATTGATGAAAATGCTCTTATCGCTATTCAACAGGAAGAGCAAATGAAAATTGCAGAAAGTGTGGTAAAATCTCTCGGTGAGCGCTGCAAAGAATTACTTGAATTATTTTATTCCGGCAAAATGAAGCTCAAAGATATTGCTGAAAAAATGGGGTACAGTTCGGAGAATACTGCAAAAAATCAAAAATATAAATGCATTGAAACAGCAAAGAAAAATCTGAGAGAGGTGAATAGTAATATTAACACCCTTACTGCATGAGATCAGAACTACTACTAATTGAAAAAATAGAGCTGTATATAGACGGAAAGTTAAGTCCTGAAGAAACAGCTATTTTTGAAAATCAACTGTCTGAAGATGCCAGTTTGCGGGAAGAAGTTACACTTCAACGGCAAATTATGGGGGGCATTCAACGGTCCTTAGTAAAAAAAGAGCTTGCCACCGCATTTATAAAATACAAAACAATAGCATTGTTATGGAAGCTCGGAGTAATTGGATCGGGTGTTATTACTGCAACTATTGGCATCATTCTGCTTTATAATTATCTTAATACTACTGCTGAAACCACATCGCCTTCAACTAGTGAAAAGCCGCAACTTAAAACAGTGCTTGAAACCAAGGATACCACATTGGGTTTTCATACAGACAGCATAATTCCTGTCAGCCTCTCTACTATATCTGAGGCCGGCACTAATTCTTATACACCTGATAAAACGGCCACGATTAAAGAAGAAAAGCCTGTTTCCATTAAAGGTGTATCCTCTGTAGACACTACAATTAAAAATGAAACATCTGCACCGAAACCAGTTGTCGTTTCATCTGAAACCAGGAAAAATAGTTCTGCTGTAAAAAATCTTTCAGAAAAGAAAAAAGAACAACAGCTATCAACGTTTTTTATCAATCCCAATGCTCCGGTTACATGGCTTGGAATAGATTTTACAAAAGCACAGTTTTTGGATAAAGATGGTAACCTGAAAGATGGAAATAATGAACAAAATGAAAAAATTTCAGGCGCTTATTTTAAAGAGTGGAATGAACTTATAATTGCGGAGAAAAAAAGATATGATATCTCTGGCGCTTTGCGGCATGAAAAAATAACATTTACTACCGACCACATAAATAATATGAATGATACCATACAGATTGAGCGTCTTTTTGTACCCGACAACAGCATACTAAACCACCTGAATAGCGATGACATTCAGAATCTGGTTAACACGTACCCACTGAATGAAAAACAACAAGGGTATGGACTTGTATTTATTGTAGAATCGCTCGACAGGCAAAAGAAAGAAACCAACACATGGGTTACTCTTATTGATATCAAAAGCAAACAGGTGCTCATTACCGAAAAAATGCGGGCAAATGCCAATGGATTGGGGATGAGAAACTTCTGGGCACGTGGATTTCATAACACAATAAACGATCTTAAGGAGCGGAAATACCCTGAATGGCAATCGAAATATAAAAAATAACAACGCTGTTTCTCCGCTCATCACACGCTCATTAATTTTTTTTATTTTTTTCTACGATTGCGGGTGACCTTTTTAGTTTTTATCCATTTACTTATTGTAAAGAAACTAATTTATTAATAAGTAAAAATCATAAAAACTATGAAACCAACAACGTGTTTATCTATCATCAAAGCAAGCGCTTTTGTATGTTCTTTATTTGTACTATTAACTTTAACAAGCTGCGACAAAGAGGATTCTGACTCTGTTAACCAGGATAAAATTTATACGGTGTATGAATTTGATTATAACAAAAACAGTGATATTACATATGCACGCGTTTGGTTTAGGTTTGGTAACCTTTTAGGTACACCGCTTGAATTAAAGGAGCCGGCAACCATTACTTTTAATGGTGATACTATGCCTTTCAAAAGTTCTCTTTCATACTATGAGCTTCAGTTTCCTGGCGTATTGGCAAGTGGCACTTTTGTGTACAACGATTTAAATAACGACACCTACACAAATACAATAACAATGGCAAAGGTCGTTGATTTGCCTGCAACAGTTGATACCATTGTGCGCTCCATCAATAACCAGTTAACCTGTGTGGGCGATAGCCTTGGTGCAAGTGAGAAATTTGAAACTAAAGTAGCTGGCCCAAATAGCAACGATGTTCAGTACTTCACTACTACAGGGGTTGGAGCACATACAGTAACCTTACTCAGCAGTCAATTGAGCCTGATTAGTCCGGGCATGGGAACACTAAAGCTGGAAAGAGAATACAAGCCTACATTGCAACAGAAAACGTTGGCTGGAGGATATATTTCTAGCTCCTATACAGCACTTGAACGTGCAGCATACATTCAGTAATCTGTTTTACTAATTGTTATTTTTTTATTAAAAAGAGAAGCTCCGCCTATGGTTGGGCTTTTCTTTTTAATATCAATATGTAGTGTCAGTGTTCTGTCGTTACGGAGTCGCCTCAATAGTTATTAAACCCAAAACGATGCCAACTCAATGAACATTCTGCCCTGAGAAAACTCTAAGAAAATGCTGTATGGTTACTTTGTTGTGCTTCTTTTGTTTCTGAGGAAATGCCCTTTTTTCTTCACAAAAGGTCTTTTATTTTTCATTTCCGGTGAATAAACCGGGCCAACACCAACGCTTTCGGGGAGAGGTAATTTTTTTACTTCACTTCCGATAAGTGTTTCTATTTGAAGGAACTTCTGTTGGTCATATTCATTTATAAAAGTTAACGCTACTCCTGTGGATGCAGCACGGGCAGTTCGCCCTATACGATGGATATAATCTTCCGCATCACCAGGCACATCATAGTTGATAACTAAACCAATATCTTCAATATCAATACCACGGGAAAGAATATCTGTTGCTACTAAAATGCGCAAATTTTTACTTCGGAAATCGCGCAGGACTTCTTCCCTTTCCGCCTGTTCTAAGTCAGAATGAATCGCTTTTGCTTTGAAATCATTCTTTTGAAGCGTTCGTTCCAGCTCTTTCACTTTTTGTTTGGTAGAAGCAAAAATGATAACACTACTTAAATCTTTCCCCTCAAATAAGGTTTTTGTAAGCTCGGGTTTTTGTGCATCATAAACAAGATAGGCTCCCTGAATAACACCTTCAGCAGGTTTTGATACGGCAAGGCTTATTTGTTCCGGGTTTACCAGAAGTTTTGTTGCTAAAGATCTTATTTTGGGGGGCATTGTTGCCGAGAACATTAACGTTTGTCTTGTCTTGGGCAAATAAGTGGATATTTTTAGAATATCGTCTATAAAACCCATATCCAGCATCCTGTCTGCCTCATCCAATATCAAATGTTCAACTTTATCCAATTTTACATACCCCATATTCAGATGTGCCATAAAACGCCCCGGAGTTGCAATGATTACGTTCGCCCCTTCTATCAAGGCACGTTTTTCACGTTCAAAGGCTGTACCATCGCTACCACCATAAATAGCAAGAGAGCTTACAGAAGTAAAATAAGAAAATCCCTGTAAAGCCTGATCAATTTGCAAAGCCAGTTCCCTCGTGGGAACGATAATAAGTGTATTCGTAGTTTCTGTGGGCTGTAAAGCCAACTTGTTAAGAATAGGAAGCAAAAAAGCTGCTGTTTTTCCAGTTCCGGTTTGTGCGCAGCCTATAAGGTCTTTATTGTTTAGTATAATGGGTATCGCCTGTTCCTGTATGGGAGTGGGTGTTTCAAATCCCATAGTATCAAGTCCCTCCTGGAGGTTGCTTTCAAAGTTAAAATCGCTGAATTTCAAAATCTGTCTTTTTTATCTAAACCAAAGGTAAGCTATTTTCTTGTTTAATAATTTTTTATCTTTGCCTCGTATTTATTCCCACACAAGATTAATGGAATTTAAAGCCGGTAAACTGCTCGATAAAATTGAATACCCTGCTGACCTGAGAAAACTTAACATAGAAGAACTGCCGCAGGTAAGTGATGAACTTCGCCAGTTTATTATTGATGTTGTTTCCAAAAAGGGCGGCCACTTTGGTGCCAGCCTTGGTGTTGTTGAACTCACTGTAGCTTTACATTATGTGTTTAACACTCCTTACGATCAGCTCATTTGGGATGTAGGCCATCAGGCATATGGTCATAAAATATTAACAGGACGAAGAAAAATTTTCCATACCAATCGTATTTATAAAGGTATCAGCGGTTTTCCTAAACGCTCTGAAAGCAATTATGATACTTTTGGCGTAGGCCATTCGTCAACTTCTATTAGTGCTGCCTTGGGAATGGCCGTTGCATCAGCATACAAAGGAGAAAAAGAACGTCAACACATTGCAGTTATTGGTGATGGAGCAATGACTGCAGGAATGGCCTTTGAAGCTCTTAATCATGCTGGTATTACCAACTCTAATTTACTGGTTGTGCTTAATGATAATTGCATGAGTATCGACCCCAATGTTGGTGCTTTAAAAGAATATCTTACAGATATTACTACTTCTCATACCTACAATAAATTTAAAGATGAAGTTTGGAACCTGCTTGGTAAAATAAGCAAATTCGGACCCAATGCCCAGGATATTGTATCAAAAATTGAGAATGGTATAAAAACGGCATTGCTCAAACAAAGTAACCTGTTTGAGTCATTAAAATTTCGCTACTTCGGCCCTGTTGACGGGCACGATGTGGAGCGCTTAACAAGGGTATTGCAGGATTTAAAAAGTATTCCAGGCCCTAAAATACTGCATTGTTTAACACAAAAAGGCAAAGGATATAAATTCTCCGAAGAAGGGAATCAAACAATATGGCACGCTCCGGGTTTATTCAATAAAGATACCGGAGAAATAATTAAAATAGTTCCCAAAGAGCCCCAACCACCCAAATATCAGGACGTTTTTGGCTATACAATAGTTGAGTTGGCTGAAAAAAATCCTAAAATAATGGGTATAACACCTGCTATGCCAAGCGGATGTTCATTAAATATAATGATGGAAGCAATGCCCGATAGAGCATTTGATGTGGGTATTGCTGAACAGCATGCCGTTACTTTTTCTGCTGGCTTGGCAACACAGGGCTTGATTCCTTTTTGCAATATTTATTCTTCTTTTATGCAGCGTGCCTATGACCAGGTAATACATGATGTTGCACTTCAAAATCTCCATGTAGTATTTTGTTTAGACAGAGGTGGACTCGCTGGAGCCGATGGCCCTACACACCACGGGGCATACGACTTGGCCTACTTCCGCTGTATTCCTAATATGATTGTTTCTGCACCAATGAATGAAGAGGAACTACGCAACCTGATGTATACTGCCCAATTACCTGAAACCAACGCTCCCTTTTCAATACGCTACCCTCGCGGTAATGGGGTTATGACAGATTGGAAAAAATCATTTCAAAAAATATCTGTCGGAAAAGGTCGCAGGATACAAAACGGGGATGATATTGCCATTCTGACTGTAGGGCATATTGGAAACTATGCTGTTGAAGCATGTAAAAAATTAGAAGAAAAAAATATTAGTGTTGCCCATTATGATATGCGCTTTGTGAAACCTATTGATGAAGAAATGCTGCACGAAGTATTTAAAAAACATACTAAAATTATTACTGTTGAGGATGGGTGTATTATGGGTGGAATGGGAAGTGCTGTTCTCGAATTTATGTCGGATAATAACTATAACGCACAGGTAAAACGCTTAGGTATTCCCGACAGATATATTGAACATGGTGAACAGCCGGAACTTTATACCGAATGTGGGTTCGATATAAAAAGCATTATTAAAACGGCTACTGAAATGACAGGAATGAAAAAAAATACCATGGCAGGATAAAATTATAGGATTTTAATTTTTTTGCCATTGTTTTTAAATGCTTTATATAGTATATTTGAGCGCTATTTAATAAAATAAAATATGAATTTCAGAACACTTTACAGTTTCTCCATTTATTTTGTAATCACAGTGCTGTTGTTTGCATGCGGCACACCAGCCAACGAAGATGATTTACTTTCTACAGAAGATTCTGTCACAGTTATCCAATATAAAAAGAACACTCAAATACAAAAAATATTTTCATCAATACCATCTCAGAGCGAAACAACAGAAATGTTAGAAAATGCCGGAGCCAAATACAATTCAAAAATTTTAAATCCCATTGAGAACCTTTCAAAATATTCCTCAGTTAAGTCAAAAGCATTAAATCTTGGTGTTTATGGGATTGATTTGGGCGTAACAAATATTTTTGACCAAACACAAGAATCGGTACTATATCTGAAATGCACAAATAAAATGGCCTCCAACTTAGGAATTAGTGGGGCGTTTGACGAAAACATGAGCTCACGTATTGATGCCAATTCTGACAACAAAGACTCTCTGCTTACCATTATTACCGATTCCTATCGTAAAGCAGATTCTTATCTCCAGGAAAACGGGCAACCTGGTGTTTCCAGCCTCATGGTTGCCGGTGCATGGATTGAAGGTTTGTATATTGCATCACAAATTGCTGCTTCTACAAATAATGAAACCATCATTAACCGTATCGGTAAAGAAAAAACGACTTTGTCAGACATTCTCTCTCTTTTAGAAAGTTATAAAACAGAAAATGAAGGAACCGAGGATATATTGGCCAGCCTGAAAGAGTTAAAACAAATTTATGATGGCATTTCAGATAAACCAACTTCCGAACAGTTCAAACAAATTGCAGAAAAAATAACAGCAATACGCACTGCAATTATTTAATACTTTTTTTGTAAACGTTTATACCGAGCAAATTAGTTTGCAAAACTTACAACCTCATTTGCTCGGTATCACTGAATTTAATCGCCTTTGCTATCGCAAATTCAGTAGGGTTAAGTATGTCTTGCAACCGTTTTTTTATTTTTGACATCCTTTTGTTACTTCTCACAAGTCCCTCTTCAGCATTCGTGAATAAAAGTAGGAGCATGAGAAAATTTATACTTTTTACACTTCTTTGTATCAATTATCCATGCTTGGGGCAAGGTAATTTAATCTCTATCAGCAGCACTGTTCCTGTTCAAATTACTGTTTGCGGAACACCTAAGGTTTTCACAATTAGTATATACAACCCCTCCCCTTTTACTGTTACCAATGACACCTTAAAACTTACATTGCCCACAGGTATAATATACCAAACCGGGTCTGTCACAGGAGCAGGAGTAAGCGAGTTTAATATAACTGTCCCTAACAAACCCGTTTTTTTATTACCACCCATTCCTTCTTTAGCTCCATCTCTAACCATCACTTTTACCGCTGCAGCCAACTGCGATCTTATTGCCTTTATTGCCGGAGGGGGAACTGTGGAGAATACAACTCAAGTCAATTACACAGCCAATAACATCGCAAATTACGATACGCATACTTCATTAACGTATGTTGTAAAACAACCTGCGCTAAATATAACCAATGTTACTAACCAGACATATAGCGGTAGTGTTGGTAACACATATACCCGATGTATAACCATTACGAACAGTGGCCTCGGTGAATTAAGCCAGTTTATCTTTACGGATGATCACGGAAACGGAATAACGGTTAGTAATATAAATGGGGGAAACTGGGCAAATTCAGGGATTACAGAAACCGTAACTTTTAGTTCTTCACATTTTAATACCATTGGCAATAACAATGGTTTGTTTGAGCAAGGGGAATCAATTACGTTTTGCGAAACCATTCAAATAATAAGCTGTGTAGGGGTTGCATCAAATTTTACGGCTTACTGGGGTTGCAACAACCAAGTATGTCAATCGACCACACTTGGCGCTAACGTTATATTCCCAAACTTGATACCCGATATTGAAATAATTCCAATAAATCCTCCCATGAACCCCTGCCTCGGACCAGGGAATGCCAGTATTCAAAAGTTAATGGTAATTAATACGGGCTTAGGTCAGGCAACTAATATTCATCTTGATATTTTTCAAACAAACAATGGACTGGGATATAATAATAATGTCGCATCTTATATTGATGAATCCAGCTTTACCATACAAACAAATTCATCAATACCCGTTACAATTGTGCCCGACAGCACAAAAACCACAAGTCAGTTAGGTTGTATGCCGGTTAATGCTATAGGTAGGGTATTTTTAACTATAACGTCTTTAATTGCGGGAGATACCATGTATTTAACATGGAACACATATAGCTGTTGCTACAATGCCTGTACATCTGTTGGCCAGAGCTATTTTAATGGCTGGGCTTACCAAGGCAGCTATAAAAATGTATGCCAAAATGATTACCTTATAAACACTGCATGGGGAAGAGTTCACTCTCAACTCTACGCAAGTTTAATCAATAATGCTTCACCTTCCGTATTAGATTCTGGCGAAGCAGGAACTTTTAATTTTAAATTTAGCAGCTATGGTTTTCAGCAGCCTTATCCCGGTGATTCTACCGGATATTGGAAATTTATTTTCACACTGCCTGCCTGCCTTGATAGTTCCGGAAATCCTTCTATTATGAGTTCTAACGGTATAGACACATGGAACCCACAATCCGTTACAATGTCAGGCAACACATTAACCGCCATATTTAGCGGAACAACACCCCCTTTTGATCTTAACCTGGCCCAGGTAAAACTAAACCTTGCTGTTGATTGTAATGGTTGCTCCGGAGGTTTTGGCACTGTAGATATAAAAGCTATTTATGTACCTTCTGTTTCCTGTAGTTGTCAGGTTACCGTTTCGTGCACAAATGCACCCATAACTATTCTTTGTTCAACCCCTGTAATAACCACTCCTGAACCAGCCATATCAACGTGCCCGGAAGGAATGATGTTTCGTTACTATTCTTTTAAGCGCGCTAGCTATGGCCTGCCTGATAATGAAGCGGGAGGAGGAAACGGACTACCTGACAATACTGGTATATTAGATTTTTCAAAAATAAAAACTAACAGAGCTATGTTCGGAGATACTATAACGAGTGCGTTTCATGGAAAAGTACGAACAAGTATGGCTTATCCATCCTGGCAATACTGTTATGCATCCGCTTCCATTACAAATGGTAATTTATTCGGTTTTTTGAGTGCCCAGGCACTTATATACAGGAATGGAATCCTAATTGCCACATGCAACAGTTTAGTACCAGTAGTAACAAATACAGGTACAACACGGAAATTCAGCTATGATCTAAGTACACCAGGTCTAATTTCTTCCGGCTGTTTACCAGTCGGATTCACCTATTTAAACAATGATTCTGTTGTTCTTTTTCATTCATACAAAATTATCGTTAATACAACAGGCCCTATTCAAACATGTGAATCTACAAATGAGTTTTATGTAAGCAATATTATGAACCCTTCCTCGCCATCTGATAAGCACTTTTGTGATGGTTTCTATGGAATTTGTTTTGTAATGGGCTACCGCTTTGAAATGCATGATGACACTTACTATACCATACAATCATGTCAAAATGCTGTTATCACACAAGATTATTTTCTAAGCATTGGCCCCTGTTGCAGTAATTATGAAGGCGGAAATTTATTCCCTTACGAATACAGAAACTGGGCACACATAAATACACTAACAGCAACCATTCCGTCTGGTTATAAATTTATTTCTGCACAGTTTATAGAACGCAGAACCACTGGATCCGGGGCTTCAAATACAAGTCTGCCAATACCTTTAATACCTGTTAATCCAGACTCTTCGACTCTTGTTTTTTCTGTAGAACACTATTTTCAAAGCTATGGAGGAACACTTCCGCTGAGTGATGATGGTTTTTCGGGAACACTTGAGGTTACAATTGCCCCCTCTTGTGAGGTAACGCCCGTTATATCCCAGGGAATAAAATATGATTGGACCTTCACACCTACCAACTATTTAACAGGTGCTGGCAGCTACCCTACTCTTTTAACTGCAACTCCGGATTATATTATCTATAATGCGCCATCTGTTTTTCTGCAATGTGTATTGCCTTCTATTAATGTGCCAGACAGTATTGCTGTATGGGATATAACCTTATCTAACCCTTCTAATGCTTCAAACGCAGAAAACATCTGGTTGAGCAGTCCTCAGATTTCAGGAATAGCCGTTGTAGAATTGATGGATGTAGATAATAACATCATTATTCCTGTAGCGGGCTCCATTTATCAGCTTGGGCTTGTATTTGCTGCAACAGAACGGCATTTTAAAATCAAAGCTCTTTTTACTTCCTGCGCTCAGGATAGTATTATTTTATATTCCGGCTGGAATTGTACCGATGGATATCCTACGGATGTGAGCTCATATCCATGTATACCGGAAAAAGTTGTATTGATGGAAACGCCTTTGATTCCAGCCATAGATATGCTTATGACAGTCCCCGCTAATAGTGTTCAGCTATGCGACACCAACACGTATGTTATAGAGGGTTTTAACTTTCAGGCCGGAACACTATACAATGTGGTTTTTACAACTATTTTACCCCTTGGGACATCTATTGTTCCCGGATCTTCGGAACTCCTTTATCCCAATGATAGTATATATGCCTCCATTTCTGATCCGGTACTGGTTACCGGAACTACCTGGCAATGGAACCTTTCTGTGATTAACAGTTTCATCGGAAACAATGGATTAAAGGGGTTTGCTGATTCTACATTAAACTCATTTAAAATAAAATTTAAACTGGTTACAGATTGTAATTATACCTCCGGAAGCAGAATTCGTTTTAACCTAATTGGTAATGCTTCCTGTGGGCTTACTGTTAATCAGGATGCGGTATCCGAACCTCTTCTTATCACCGGAGCTACCCCTGTTTATACAACAAATATATCCATGTCAACCACTTACCTTTCTCCTTGTGCTGCCAACTCCACAATGCACATTACTGTTGTAAATACAGGCAATGTTGCTTTTGGAACTACTGATTCTGTAGCAATTATACTGCCTCCGGGAGTAAATTATGAAACAGGGTCTTTTACAGCCATTCACAACGCACCTCTAAACAACTCTCCTGCCCTATTTATAATAAACAATCAGACTACGCTTAAATGGAATATGCCGGCAGGGGTGCAACCCGGAGACAGCGTGGTTTTTAATTTAAACTATGCCGGAACCCCGGCAGAACTGTCATGTGGCATTTCTTATTTCCTGGCCAATACACTTATTGTAGCTAATGTATTATGCACTTCGAGTAACAATTCCTGCAATATCCAGGTAATTACAGGATATGACACATTGCCTGTTTTTACCTACAAGGCCTATTTATCTTTAAGTAATGGTACAGGGTTATCGGTACCCAATCCGCCAGGTGGTGAAAACGCAACAATTAATTTCACAATAAATAATACTGGTCAAGATGTTTTTGCCACACACAACACCATCATAAGTTACTACTATGATTCGAATGGAAATGAAAATCTTGACCTTAATGATGTATTTATTACATACGACACGCTGAATGCGCTTATTCCTGGAAACGGCAACTATTCTTACACATCAACAATTTTTTTACCTTCAGGAAACACATGCACTGTTATTGCAGTAATAGACACCTCTGTATATTATTGCTCGTGTGTATCCACTCAAATTGCCATTGATGTACCTCTGTATAATGCAAACTCCGATACGATTGTTTGTTCCAACCAGATAATTACATTGGGAGCCGCACCTGTTAATGGTTACACCTATAGCTGGTCTCCTTCAACAGGATTAAATAATGTCAACTCTTCATCACCTGATTATACTGCTCCTTCTGTTTCCAACACCCCGGATACTGCTTATTTTGAAGTTACTACAGATAGAATAGGTTGTATATCAAAAGATACAATAACTGTTATTACCGTTCCAGATCCTACAATTTCAATTACCGGTACAGATACTATTTGTTTCGGTGAAAGCAGTGGAAGCCTTATAGCTTCAGTAAGTGGCAATGGAACTCCACAGTATGACTATTTATGGAGTACAACACCAAGCCAACTGAACGACACGGCAACAGGGCTTACAGCAGGAACCTATTCTGTTACCGTTACAGATGCCAATGGCTGTATTGCGAACCAGTCATATACAATCAACCAGACTGCTACTGCCCTTACAGTCAGTATTACAAATCAAACAAATTTAATTTGTAACTCAATATGTGATGGTAGTGCAACGGCTATCGCTTCTGGAGGAGCATCAGGCTATACTTTTTTATGGAATACAACACCTATACAAACCAGCGCTACTGCAACAAATCTTTGTGCAAACAGTTACTTTGTTGTAGTAACAGATGCCTATGGTTGCAGCGCAACTGACTCTTCTACCATTATTGAACCAACTCCAATAGTAACAACAACCTCCATTGTAAATGGAAATTGCAACAACAATAACAACGCTATTGCAATAGTTGCCGTTAATGGTGGCACCGCAGGCTATTCTTTCTTGTGGAGCAACGGCCAAACAACTGATACAATTGTCAGCTTATCTTCGGGTATATATATCGTTACAATTACGGATGCGAATAATTGTACACAAACGGATAGCGCCATTATAACACCAGCCCTGAATGTAAATGCTAATGCTGCCTCTACCAGTGTATGCGAAGGACAGAACACTACAATTGATGCGCTTATTTCAGGAGGTACACCCAACTATATTTTTCTATGGAATAACGCCCAAACAACACAAAGCATCACAGTACAACCCGATAGTACAACCGCATATACGATTATAGTAACAGATATTAATGGATGCATAGACTCCGCAACCGTTTCTATTACTGTTCGATCCAGCCCCATTGTTGATTTTCAGTCCGACAGTATAGGCTGTTCTCCCTTGTGCATCAACTTTCAAAATTTATCTATCATTGCTATCGGAACAAATCAACAGTGGCTTTGGAACTTTGGTGACGGCAGTTCAAGTAATCTTGAAAACCCAACACATTGTTTTACTAATAACTCCGTTGTTTCCCCGATAAACAATACCATATCATTAACCGTAACCTCAAATGAAGGATGTAGTACAACCCTGACTAAGAATAACTATATTACAATAAATCCAACTCCTATAGCGGAATTTGACTATGTTCCTAACCCTCCAACAATATTAAATCCAATTGTTTCATTTCAGAATCAATCATTGGGAGCAAACGGCTGGCTCTGGCATTTTAGCGATGGTTTGCAAGACACGTCTTCTATACTGCAACACCCCTATTATACTTATATTGATACTGGAACATTTGCAGTCGAGCTGATTGCAGCCAATAGCTATTCCTGCTTTGATACTGTCCGGAAAGATATTATAGTAGGTCAGGATTGGGCAATATATATCCCAAATGCTTTTACACCTAATGGCGATAATATCAACGAAACTTTTATTGTAAAGACATTTGGGATAGAAGAATTTGAAATGTTGATTTTTGATCGATGGGGGAATCTTATATTTCGAACCGACAACATTAATAAGCCTTGGGATGGTAAAGCAAACCAAGGTACGGAAGTTGCTCAACAAGATATATATGTATATACCATAAAAGCTAAAGACATATTTGGTCATGTACATAAATTCCGTGGAACAGTTACACTGGTTGACTAAATATCTGGCTTTTAATTTTACTTCTCTTTTTCTTGCTAACTTATATTGATTCGCTTACTTTTATCATTCTCAATTCTTACACTCAAAAGAGTGTACGCAACCTATAGGAGAATTTATGCTACTTTGTTTGTATCACACAGTTTTCAATTGTTGCACAGATTATCTTTTATGAATAGTACAAACCGGTTGATATTATCAATGAACAAAGCACAATCATATTTTGTACTATTTAGTGTTCCCATATTTGCGTTTTTTGTCTGTTCAAGAGCCCTTTCCCAAACTGCCCTACCTTTTTCCTATACAGGAGGTGCTCAAACCTTCACCGTTCCTTGTGGCGTAGATAGTATACATGTAAAAACATGGGGTGCCGGAGGCAGTGGTGGCGGTGCCGATAGCTATGGTGGAGCTGTGGGTGGAGCCGGAGCATTTGTAGAAAGTGATATTTTCGTTACACCCGGACAACTTTTAACTATAGTCGTTGGAGGAGGTGCCGGGCCGGGAGCTAATTGCGCTGGTGGAGCACCGGGAGGGCCTTCTGGCTGGGGAAATGCTATTTTTAATGGTGGGCCAGGTGGTAATGCCGGAGGCTCAGGATGTTCTGGTGGTGGTGGCGGTGGCGGTGGTGGTAGCGGTATATTAAGCTCTTCTACCCTGCTGCTTGTTGCGGGTGGCGGTGGCGGTGGTAGCGGTGGTGGGCAATTCAGCAGCGGAGCAACTGGCGGTGGTGGCGGACAAGATGGCAACCCTTCGCCCGGCTCCTGTTCCTCGCCAGGAATAGCAGGTGCCAGCTCAAGTGGAAACGGACTTCAGGGAGCTAATAAAGGTGGCGCTGACGGTGGTGGCGGTGGCGGTGGCGGTGGTGGATACGTAGGTGGCAGCGGAGGTGGGGTAGCAACAGGGTGTGATTGTGGAGCATGTGGTGGTGGTGGTGGCACCAGCTGGTCATCCGGAATAAATACAACCATTTTAAACGGAAGTGGTCAAACCCCGGGCAATAGCACAGACCCAGACCTGCCTGCCGGAGTTGCTATTGGAGGAGGGACTTCTACAGAAGGGGGTGATGGATATATAATACTATCATTCTATGGCGGACCTCCCGAAGCCGACTTCAGCAGCACAACAGTTTGCCAGGGAAATGCTACCCAGTTTACCAATAACTCTATTACTTCTGATGGAACCATCATTTCCGTATCCTGGAATTATGGCAACGGCAGCCCCCTTGATGCTACATTTAATCCTGTTTATATTTATCCAAATGGTGGTAACTATAACGTTACTTTAATAGTAACTAACAACTTCGGATGCTCAGATACTATTACTAAGCCAGTCCAGATATATTATAAACCCACTGCCGGTTTTTCTTCTGCTGATGTTTGTCTGGGTGATAGTGTAAATTTTACAAATAATTCCTCCATTAATCCTGGTGGCACAATTGCTGGCTATTTATGGAAATTTGACGATGGCACAACAAGCCTTATACAAAATCCTGCACATAAATATAGTGCCGGAACGTACAGCCCCGTACTAATAGTAACATCTACAGATATGTGTATTGATAGTACCACTGGCACTGTTAATACATTTGATCCCCCAACATCTTCTTTTACAACTACAAATACCTGTCTGCTCGATTCGGCTGCATTTACCAATAATTCAATTAACCCTGTAATGGGAAATCTGATAAGCTGGTATTGGAATTTCGGAGATGGCTCACCTATTAATACCACACTCTGGAATCCACATCATTTATATAGCACCCCCGGAAATTATGATGTTTCATTAATTACCCACTCTTCTAATCTCGGATGTGCTGATACTATGAAAACAACTGTTACTATATATCCTATGCCGATTGCCGATTACAGTTCTGCGGATGTTTGTTTGGTTCAGGTCGCTAATTTTACCGATCTTTCAATAGTTTCTAATGGCTCTATCACCAACTGGGGCTGGAATTTTGGAGACGGAACCCCGATAGCAACGCTTCAAAACCCCACTCACACCTACACCACACCCGGAACTTATTCCGTTTCTTTAATTGTTACAACAAACAATGGATGTAAAAACGCTATTACAAAAAGTATTATCATACACCCTATGCCTGATGCCGGGTTCAATACATCTAATGTATGTGACGGAGATTATGCGCAATTTTATGACTCTTCAACCATCACTGGCCCGGATATTATTCAGTTGTATAATTGGGATTTTGGAGACGGAAATTCTGTTAGTAATCAAAATGCTTCCCACTCATATGCTGATACAGGAACCTATACTGTTAAATTACTTGTTGTTTCGAACTTCGGATGTTCGGATTCAATTACACACACAATTGTTGTCAACCCCAATCCCACAGTTAACTTCACAGCCAGCAATTTAACAGGCTGTGAACCTCTGTGTATATCCTTATTTGACTCCTCCTCTATTGCAGGCGGAAATGCTATTTCATGGACTTGGAACCTGGGGGATGGAAGTCCGACCAGTACTACTCAGGATCAACAACACTGTTATACCAATCAGCAGTTGTTTGCACCCGTTTCCTTTTCTCCTTCCCTCACCGTTATTTCTGATAGCGGCTGTGTAACCTCATTAACCAAAAACAATTATATTACAGTATATCCTCTTCCTAATGCCATCTTTACAATTAACCCTCAAACAACGAGTATTGTTGATCCGGTAATAACAATTACCGATTCGTCCATAGGTACGGATACATGGAGTTGGAATTTTGGAGACTGGGATACCTCCTCTGTCAGCAATCCTCAAACACATACTTATGCTGATACCGGAACATATCAAATAGTATTAATTGCTTCAACCCAATACAGTTGTGCTGACACCACTTACCAAACAGTTATTGTTGAACCGGATTTTGAAGTATATATTCCTAATGCATTTACGCCAAATGGCGATGGAATAAATGATTCATTTATTTGCAAAAGTATTTTTGCTACCGATTTTAAAATGACCATCTTTGATAGATGGGGAAATCTGATTTATAGAACAGACGGCCTTGACAAACCCTGGGATGGAAAAGCAAACTATGGGACCGACATTGCAGAAAGTGACATATACATATATGCCATTGAAATAACTGATTTCAAAAATAAAAAACACAACTACAAAGGAATCGTAACTCTGTTAAAGTAAAATATCGCTATTATACCCCATAAACCGCTTTCTTAATCGCTTTAATTTTATTATATTTGCTATAGTTGTTCATAGAAAATAATTGCAACCTTTTTGACAATTCCTATCTCTTAAGATGAGGCCCATATTGTCATACCATATTGCATGCTAAAAAATTTACTTGTT
This sequence comes from Bacteroidota bacterium, assembly GCA_023251835.1. Taxonomy (GTDB): domain Bacteria; phylum Bacteroidota; class Bacteroidia; order 2-12-FULL-35-15; family 2-12-FULL-35-15; genus 2-12-FULL-35-15. Next base: position 38,521 of record JAHEXZ010000016.1, read on the forward strand.
ATATCATTCTTATTTATTGGTATTGCTGCATTCGGACAGGAAATATGTAACAACGGTATCGATGATGATGGAGATGGCCTTGTAGATTGTTTTGATCCTCAATGCAACGGCACCACAGACTGTTCCGATTTTTTTTATGGAAAGCCCGCCACAAGCTGCAGTACTAATCCTACAAACCCTGTTTTTAGCTTAAATACCACCTGGCAATCGAACATAAATGTTTCTACTCGTTCTACCATGATGGTTGGTGATATGGATGCCGATGGTATCCCAGAGGTTGTATGCCATCAGGATGGTGTCAATCAGTTATATATATTGGATGGAGTAACAGGGAGTGTAGAAGTTACTATTAACTGCCCTGCTATTGCAGATCATGTAGATGCAATTACTATTGGCGATACCGATGATGACGGGCTCGGAGAAATTTATGTTGTTACTAATGATAATAAACTACGATGCTTTGAAAATGACGGAACAGCCAAAATTGGATTTACTCCACCAACTACAGGTGGCACCAATGAGTCTATTCCCGGTATTGCCGACTTTAACCAGGACGGAATTCCGGAGATTTATAAAGACAACAAAATTTATAATTCCTTAACCGGAGTATTAATTGCTTCCGGGACTGGAAGTACAGGCAACAATCCTGGCTCTAACGGCTCTCCTGCCGGTATGCCTGTTGCTGCAGATGTTTTGCCAGACAGTTATTGTGTCGATTGTAGTGGGCTGGAATTGGTTTGCGGAAATGCGGTATACGCTGTTGATATTCCCGGTGGAACAATTACCCCGGTTGCAAACAGTCTGCCAGGTTCATTGCAAGATGGATTTACCTCTGTTGCCGATATAGATGTAGATGGACAGTTAGATGTAGTTGTGGTATCTAATGGAACGGTGTATGTATGGGATCCGAGAACGGGTTTACAGATTGGAAATACGTTTAATATTCCCAATACCAATGCCGGAGGACGTGCCAATATTGCCGACTATGATAACGATGGTTTACCTGAAATAGGTGCCGGAGGAATGAATCGTTATGTTGTGATTGATATTGATACTGCTACCAACTTGTTGTCACAGAAATGGATTAAAACCATTGTAGATGGCTCTGAACACACTACCAGCTCTGTATTTGACTTTGATTGTGATGGCAAAGCTCAGGTGGTATATCGTGATGAGAATGTTTTATATGTATGGGACGGAGAAACAGGTAATGTGCAAGCCTCCCTTCCTTGCGGTTCTGCGACAAGAAGTGAATTTCCAACTATTGTTGATGTTGACGGAGATGGTCAGGTAAACATTATATGTGCCTGTGCCTCTGGAAATGGAGGATCCGCAGGAAAGGTAATGGCCTTTAACAGCAGTACCAATCAATGGGTGGGATCAAGAACCGTGATGAATCAACACTCCTATTTTGTTACAAATATTAATGATGATCTTTCTATACCCATACAACAGCAAAATCACGCATTACTTCCCAAGATAAACGGTTTCCTTGCCCAAGCCCCAGTTTACGATGTCAATTGGAACTCTACCTGCATTCCACTTGCTGATGTTACTATTTCTATTGATTCTGTTATATACTGCCAGAAACCAGATAGCGTAATAATGGAATTAACGCTCTGCAATATAGGTAGTAAGGTTACAACATCTCCTATTGACATATCTGTTTACAATGGTAATCCCATATCTGGGGGAACACTCATTTCTATGATTCCTCTGACAAATCTCATTTATTCAGACAGTTGTTTAAACACAGCTATTACAGTTCCATTTAGCGGTTCCTCCGCTATATTTTATGTATATGTAAATGATGATGGTTCCAGCCCCGCCAATGCTCCACAAACAACATTTGTTGAATGTGATTCCTCCAACAATAGTGATTTTATAAACATTAATGTACCAGTTATATCAATTGTTATTTCTGGCGATACTATCCTGTGTAATGGTGACAGCACCACTCTTACTGCAACAGGAGCAACTATTTACAACTGGTCCCCTTCAACAACTCTTAGTGATTCTACCGGGCCAACTGTCACTGCCAAACCATTAGCAACACAAAGCTATACAGTTAGCGGAACAGACACAAATACCGGATGTAGTAGCACTGCCACAAAAACAGTTACGATAAACCCAAATCCTGTAGCTATTTTCGGAAATTCAAAAGTTTGTAAAGGATTTGCTACACAATTTACTGATACATCAGCAAGTAGCACAGGCACTGTCAACGCATGGATGTGGCGTTTTGGTGATGGCGACAGCTTGAGCGGCATCCAACACCCCACACACGTATATGGTAACGCTGGAAATTACAATACAATCTTAATCGTTGGTAATAGCCTTGGATGTAAAGATACAACTACAAAATCTATACTGGTATACAATAATCCTGTTTCAGGCTTTATACACAATGATGTGTGCTATGGCGACACTACGCATTTTACCGGCACTTCTTCTGTTTTGCCTCCAGACTCTGTAACATCCTATCAATGGATATTCGATGATGGGAACCCCAATAGTATTTCTCAAAATCCTGACCATTTTTATATCAACCCGGGAACATATAATGTTAAACTTGTTGTTACAACCAACAATGGGTGTATTGATAGCTTAATCACTCTTGTAAATGCTTTTGACGCGCCCACCTCTCTGTTTACAGTTAGCAACACCTGCCAATATGATTCCGCAGAGCTTGTTAATAGCTCCGCAAATCCTTCAATGGCTACAATCACAGGCTGGCAGTGGGATTTTGGAGACCAGACACCATCAGGTACAACCGATTGGAATCCAAACCATTTATATGCTTCTTCGGGCAATTATATTGTAACGCTGGTTACCTATACTAATTATCCTTCCAATCTCAGTTGTTCAGATACATTGAGTAACTCTGTTACAATATTTCCTTCACCAATAGCCGGCTTTAGCTCTAATGAAATTTGTTTGAGCGATACAACAGATTTTATAGATTCTTCATCTGTTTTAAGCGGAAGTATTACAGCCTGGTCATGGAATTTTGTAGACAATTCGGCTATATCAACTATCCAGCAGCCTACCCACATATATACAAACTTCGGAATATATACAACTACTTTAGTTGTTACCTCAGACAATGGATGCATAGACTCCATTTCAAAAAACACCTTAATACATCCTCCACCCAATGCAATGTTCGGCACAGAAGCAGTATGTAGCGGCAGTAATACAAACTTTATAGATTTATCAACCATTCCCTCCAATATTATGAACGATACAATTCAATCATGGACATGGAATCTGGGAGATAGCTCAAGTGCTGACGGACAAAATCCTACCCATCTCTACAGTAATTCCGGCCTTTATTCGGTTCAATTGCTTGTTGTTTCTAGTTTTGGTTGTTTGGATTCTATCACTAAAACAGCTGTAGTGAATCCCAACCCTGCTGTGGTTTTTACAACCAATGATACCAGTGGGTGTTCTCCTTTATGTGTTCCATTTCAAACACTATCCTTTGTTAACAATGGGTCTATCGCCAGTTGGAGCTGGAATTTTGGAGATAGCAGTTCTGCTGCAGGTACACAAGATGTTATACACTGCTACGCAAACACAAACACATTACCCGTTTCTTTTTCTCCCACTCTCACAGTAACTTCCGACAGTAGCTGCATCGCCACATTGACTAAAAATGGCTATATCACGGTATTTCCACAGCCCGATGCACAATTTATAATATCTCCTCAATCTACCACTATTACAGATCCTGCAATTCTAATTACCAATACCTCAACTATAGCTACTTTGTGGAACTGGGACTTTGGAGATTCGGCAACAAGTATCATCATCAATCCAGCACTTCATACTTATGCTGATACAGGTGCTTATCTTATCACACTTATTGCTTCTACTCAATATAATTGTATTGATACGACCTATCAAACTGTAATTATTGAGCCTGATTTTTTATTTTTTATACCAAATTCCTTTACTCCTGATGGTGACGGTGTGAATGATACGTTTACAGGAAAAGGACTGTTTATTACAGAATACGAAATGTTCATTTTTGACCGCTGGGGTAACACGGTATACAGAACGGATGATCTTGATAAACCCTGGGATGGAAAAGCAAATCACGGCAATGAAATTTCACAACAGGATGTATATGTTTATTCTATTACTGTCAAAGACTTTAAACAAATCAAACATAACTATAAAGGAATTGTTAATTTAGTAAGATAGATGGCTATAAACAGTATATATTATCTGCGCTTACTTTTAATTATTAAGCTTACTGTTTTTGTTTTGCTTGAGGTTTCTGGCCAAACAATAAACAAACAGTTGCTTATAAAGCCCTTTCAGAATAATGTTTTTATACAGGAAAAGGGGCAATTTACCCGAACTGCAAAAGAAATGGATAAGCATTTTTCTGTACCTGTATTTTATGGTATAGAAAATGCTGAGTTTAATGCCTATTTTACAGCAAATGGTATTATCTTCCAATATCCCGAAAGAAAAAAAATCCGGAACAAAGAGAGAGAAAGAAAAGAAGAAGAATGGGAAGGGAAAAAAGAAAAAGAAGAAAAAAAAATTGAAACAATATGGCATACTGCAACTATGCAATGGATAAATTCAAATCCATCGGCAGAGCTGATACCGGAAGAAGAAGCTACAGGTTATTACAACTATGATAATCCCACTAACAATGATAGTACCCGCTATGATTTTGTTCCTGCATACAAAAAATTAAAATACGTAAATCTTTATCCAGGTGTTGATATTGAATTTGAGCTTCCTGATGAAGGAGGGATAAAATATAAACTTACTGTTCAACCCAATGTTATTGTGCCCACCATTTCTTTTCAATGGGATGGATTAGAGGAAATAAGCACAGATGCGAAAGGACGCCTTCATCTGAAAAGTAAATTCAATTCTTTTGATTTTAAATCTAAATGGCACCTCATGGATCATGCCCCTACAGCTTTTTCATCACTTACACACACCAATATACCCGTAAGGTACACTGTAGCAGGAAATATAGTTTCATTTGAATTTTCATCTGGTGCTATTTCTTCTTCGGAAGGTATTGTGATTGACCCTTGGATAACAAATACAACTTTCCCCGACATAAACCGTGCTTTTGATATACAGGAAGATTCGCTTGGCAATGTATTTATAATAGGAAATCATACCAATTGGCAGGTACAGAAATATAACTCAAATGGTGTTTTACAATGGACTTATGTCACTTATGCTATTCTAATGGGCGACATTGCGGTAGATAACCCTGGTAATGTTTATATAATAGGTGGGTACTCCGCTGGAAAACGACAAAAATTAGATACTGCGGGTGTTCAACTTTGGTCCTTTGCCGGATTAATGGAAGAGTGGAGATTAGCATTTAACTATTCCAAAACGGTACTTGCTATTGGTGGTTATTTTATTAACCCCGGAAATAATAACCTTGCAAAACTTGATATAAATAGCGGAGCTATTAGCAATCAAATTATATATGGTGAAGAAACCAGAGGGATTGCAACCGATTGCAATGGCGATATCTATTCTATTCATGTAACATTTGGATACCCAGGCGTTGCTGCATCAAACCAGCTTCGTAAAACGAATGCAGATTTTACACCCGGAGGTTCTATGGTTAATGGGTTTCTTTTATCCGAAGACCAGCCACCTGGTACTGGTTATGGTCTTAATCCCGCTTATGGATCATATATTTATCAGGTACTCAATGCTCTTGTTGTTAATGGCCCCTCTGTTTTTATCTATGATGGTGCTGCTCTTAAAAAAGTTAATAAAACAACTCTGACAATTGATACAAGTATATCTGTTCCTAACGGCACGGTTACAATGTGTGGAGGAGTAGCGGCCGATTTATGTGGAAATATTTATGTAGGTAGCACCACAGGAATAGAAAAGTTTAACTCCTCACTTACTCATATTCAATCTATTTCAGCTCCTGCTGCTGTATATGACCTTATCCTTAATAAAGATGGGGATTTGCTTGCTTGTGGTGAAGGTTTTTTAGGTCGCTTTAACACCAACTGTACTGCTCCTCCAACTCTGATAGCCACCTTAAGCTCAACACCAGCTTCATGTAAAGGAGGTACAGTGAGTGTTACGGCTTCAGGAGGTACTCCACCACATAGCTATCTTTGGGAGCCGGGCTTACAAACAACAGCCACTGTGGATAGTTTAACCGCAGGAACGTACACCTGCACAGTAACGGATCCTTTCTGTCATTCATACACTGATACTATTACCATTAGCCAGATTTCTGCTTTAGATCTGCTATTGGGCGACTCCTTAGGTTCCCCGGGAACCATTATTAATGAAACTTGTCTGAATAGTTTTGATGGGGCAGCAACCATACATGCTTCCGGAGGAAGAGTGCCTTACCTGTATTCATGGAATACAAACCCGATACAAAATGGGGAAACGGCAACCGGTCTGGCGGCAGGAGTATATCTGGCCACAGTTATAGATGCAGACTCCTGCTGGGATACTATCAGTGTTATTATTACAAGAAATCCTGACCCTGTTGCCAATTTTGGAAGTACCAAAGAATGCCAGGGCGCAGCCACAGTCTATAGCGACAGCTCTTCTACCTCATCGGGAACCATCAGCTCCTGGAATTGGAATTTTGGGGACGGAACGGTAAGTGGCTTTTTACAAAACCCATCACATATCTATGCAAATGCTGGTATATATTCTACTACTTTGATTATTCAAAATAACTTCGGATGTGCTGACACCATAAGCAAATCCGTGAAGGTATATTTTAATCCTGTAGCTGGTTTTAACTATGCTGATATCTGTTTCAAAGATTCTGTATATTTCAATAACATCTCTATTGTTGACAGTTCAACTGCTATCGCTTACTATTCATGGAATTTTGGGGATGGGGCAGTTTCCAGTTCTTTACAACATCCTGTTCATTATTACTCTACCCCTGGAACATATCCGGTTACATTGCTGGTTAAAACCATTGATAGTTGCTACACTAACATTACCTTAAGCGTAAATGTATTTGATCCTCCTCTTACTGCATTTTCAGTTAATGATGTCTGCCTGTATGATTCTGCAGTTTTTACCAACACTTCCCTCGATCCTTCTATGGGCAGCATTGCCAATTGGCAATGGAATTTTGGTGATAGCACTCCATTAAACACAAGCACATGGAGCCCCAACCATTTATATTCTGTTCCCGCAACTTATCAAATTTCATTAATCACACGCTCTTCTAATCTTGCCTGTGCAGATACACTTATTGATTCGGTAACCGTTTTTCCTATACCGGTTGCCGGTTATTCAGCAGCCGATGTTTGTCAAAATCAGTTGATGCTTTTTAATGATACATCTGAAGTGCCCAGCGGTGCTGTTGTTTCCTGGAGTTGGGATTTTGGCGATAATAGTGGATTAAGTACCCTTCAACAGCCCAATCACAGTTATTCCAATCATGGAATATTTCCTGTATCATTAATTGTTACTACAGATTATGGTTGCAAAGATACTACCAGCAATAATGTATTAATACATCCGTTGCCAACAGCACTTTTTGCTTCCCAAAATGTTTGTTTGGGCAATGCCTCTCTATTTACAGATTTATCAACTATACCCGCCAATGCAGCAAATGACAGCATACCCTCATGGTTATGGAATTTTGGTGATAATAGCCCGGTTTCTACTACTCAAAGCCCATCTTATACTTATCCAGCAACAGGCTCTTATGTTGTTACGCTTAAAACTACATCTAACTTTGGTTGCGTTGATTCTACCAATAAAACAATTATTATTAATCCTAACCCACAAGTTAATTTTACAGCAAACAATACTGTAGGTTGTGAACCACTGTGCCTATCTTTCATTGATGGCTCTGTAGTAATTCCTTTAGCTAATGCTCAATGGCAATGGGACTTAGGTAATGGAAGCATCATTAATAATTCAACAACATTCGACTATTGTTATATTTATGATTCTGTATACGCAGCATCACCTTTTGCGCCTGATATATACACTATTACACTAACCGTTACCTCCGACAGTGGATGTGTTTCAGTATTAACAAAAAACAATTACATTACTGTATATCCAAAACCTGATGCTGTTTTTAATGTTTTACCTGCAACTACAACAATAACCGACCCGGTAATTAATATTACAAATTTGTCTTCCGGAGCTGATTCCTGGCTTTGGAATTTTGGAGATGGTTCGCCTCCGCTCACCACAGGTATAGATAGTTCTTCTGTTTCTGCTCCCCTGTCACACACTTATACCGATACAGGGAGTTATACAATAATGTTAATTACATCTACACAGTATGGTTGTATTGATACTGCCTACGAAACTGTAATTATAGAGCCTGATTTCATGTTTTATATACCAAATTCATTTAGCCCAAATGACGATGGAATAAATGATACATTTATTGGCCGGGGGTCTTTTATTAAAGAATTTGAAATGTCCATTTTTGACCGCTGGGGTAACATGGTATACAGAACGGATGATATTGATAAACCATGGGATGGTAAATCGAACTATGGCAATGAACCATCTCAAACTGATATATACGTGTATTCAATAAAAATTATTGATTTCAAAATGAAAAAACATACCTACAAAGGTACTGTAACATTAATGCGATAATGCCCCTCATCACCTCTTATTTATTCTGAAAAAACAGCTATAAATTTCATTGCTTTTAAATAAAGCAATGAAATTTTTTTATCTTTACCTTTTCCAAAAGGAATTTCAGATGAAAAACAACATAAAAATAAAAATAGAAGAGGCGCTTGAACAAATCCGTCCCTACCTGCTGGCTGACGGAGGTAATGTATCCCTACTTGAAATTACCAATGATAATATTGTAAAACTGGAATTGCTTGGTGCCTGTAAATCATGCTCTATGAGCGCGATGACATTAAAAGCAGGCATTGAAGAATCTATTAAGCGTGCAGTACCCGAAATCAAAGCTGTTGAGGCAATTAACGTAAGTATAACCGCTTAAAAATATTTTTTGAATGAGCCGCACAATGTTGATTGTTTTACTCTTTTCCTGTTTCATAATAATTGCAGGATGTACACCAAAGCTTGATATTCCTGAGCCAGACAGTGGTAATGCTGATTTTTTGAAAACAATAGCCATAGGCGGCAATTATATGGCCGGATACCAAAATGGTGCTTTGTTCCAAAAAGGACAACGCCTCTCCATCCCTTCTTTGCTTGCCGGACAATTTAAGTTGGTGGGCGGAGGTCCATTTAATCAGGCATTGATGCCTGACAATAATGGTTTGGGATTAAATACGAAACCTTGGGAAAGCTGGTTTGTAACTCCAAGTTATTTAGGGTATAAAACTGATTGTAAAGGCGTTACTTCTTTATCCCCCATAAAAAATATAATTGCAGAAAGTGACGCAACAACCTATCTGTCAGGACTTTCCGGAAACAGCATTCAAAATCTCGCTGTTCCTTATGCTGCTTTAAGCGATTATTTTAATCCTGCCTTGGGTATTAGTTTTTCATCACAAAACAGAAATCCATATTACAACCGTATTGCCAGCAACCCGGGTACCTCAACCATTTATTCGGATGCAAAGGCACAACAAGCCACATTTTTTTCAGCATGGCTGGGTATGGAAGATATTTACAACTATGCCAGCACAGGGGGAACAGGAGCAGCAATTCCTTCTTCGGCTGTCTTTAGTAACTACTTAGACACTATACTAAACGCTCTGACGGCAAATGGTGCCAAAGGTGTTATTGCAACTATTCCTGATTTCAGAGTGTTTCCATATTATACACTGGTAGCCTGGGATAATGCCGATTTAAGACAAACCCAAGCCGACTCTCTAAACGATATTTATGAACCTTCAGGAATAACGCATATCCATTTCGAAGCAGGCCGTAATGGTTTTGTAATTACAGATTCCGCCTACTATTTATACGTTCGTCAATTACATAGCGGTGAATATATTACTCTTTCGGTTCCACTCGATTCTATGAAATGTGAAAAATATGGTCTGGTATTTACTACCATCCATGACCGCTATGTATTGGATAGTTCAGAAGTAGCAAATATTGACCAGGCTATACAATCTTATAATTCAGTAATCACTCAAAAAGCCGCACAATACAATTTGGCATTAGCAGATATGTATACCTATTTTAATTCTGTTAAATCGGGTGTGAAATGGAATGGAGCTGATTTTAATGCAACTTTCGTAAGCGGAGGCTTTTTCAGCCTTGACGGCTATCATCCGAATCAAAAAGGATATGCACTCATTGCTAATGAATTCATTAAAGCAATTAATACCAGGTACAATGCTGTTATCCCCACAATTAACTGCATTGAATGTGATGGTATAGTATTTCCTTAATATAATATTCGTTAGATTAGCTAAGAACTCCTACCCAGATTTGAAGCCATGATTTTAAACAAGGATAAAAAAGCGGTTCTTTTTATTTTTTCCACTCTGATTTTATTGAGTTGTAAAAAGGAAGACAAAGGTTCACCCGGCCCAAATGAAATATGGCTGGAATATAAAGCCTACAATCCTTCACAATTAGTTGTAACAGCAGGTACAACAGTAACTTTTACAAATAAAGATAATGCCAACCATACAGTTACTTCAACCAATAATACCTTTGATAGCGGTACTGTAAAAAGCGGAAACAATTATTCCTATACCTTTAACAATAAAGGAACGTTTTATTTTTATTGTAATTACCATTCCGGCAACTCTGCTGAACAGGGCGCTATTTTAGTACAATAATTTTCTATATAAGCACATTTTTTATATCAGAACTAAACTTTTTTTAGTGTTGTGTATATACTCTTTTTGAATGGTTTGTACTTCAACTATATGAGTTTGCAAAACTTAAAACCCACTCCTCAGTATTACTGAATTTAACCGCCCCTTTGCTATCGCAAATTCAGTAAGATTCAATATATTTTACCTATTTTTGACAAAAATCAAATGGCGTGAATTTAATTGTTGATATTGGTAATACACGCATAAAGGCCGGGGTGTTTCAACAGGATGAATTGAAACAACATTTTGCTTTTAATCACCCGATTACAGAATTAACTACTATCAAAGAGCTAATCAACAAAGAGATACTAAATGATCGCGCTGTCACAAATTGTATTGTTGCCTCTGTTGTAGACCCCATAGATTTATTTGTAAACTACCTGAAAGAAAAAGCACCTACTCTTCTGTTTACCGACACAACGCCAACCCCGCTTGTTAATATGTACAAATCAGCTACTACACTCGGCAGCGACCGGCTTGCTGCAGCAGTTGGGGGATATGTGTTGTTTCCAGGTAAAAATATATTAGTAATTGATACCGGTACGTGTTTAAAATACAATTTCGTAACCAATGATAGTAAATATATTGGCGGAGCCATTTCTCCGGGATTAAAAATGCGTTTTAAAGCTTTACATAATTTTACCTCAAGATTACCGTTAGTAGAACCCGATGAAAACTTTAAAACACTTATTGGAACAACTACTCATGAAAGTATTTTGTCAGGGGTGGAAATTGGTTCCATTGCTGAAATAGACGGTTTTATTGAGAAGTACAAGTCCTTATATCCTGGTATATCTGTTATTTTAACTGGTGGGGATGCCTGTTTTTTTGAGAAACGGCTAAAAAAACCCATCTTTGCTGATCCCTTTTTAACCCTGAAAGGATTGAATGCCATATTGGAATATAATATTAGGAGGTCAAAGTAGTTGTATGATGATACCAAAACGTATTAGTAGCTACCTTAAAAATAGATTTGCCTGTCACCGGCTCCTCGCCTTAGCGAGAGAGGAATCTTTATTCCTTATGAAGAAAAAGCTTAAGGTTTTTAAACCTGCTGTATTTATATTGTTGCTCTACACAATATGCAGTATTTATAACATTTCCACAGCCCAGATAATCAGCTCACCTTATTCACGTTATGGTATTGGTGACATAGGCGGAAAGGGCTTTGGGCAAAACTTTGCAATGGGAGGTACCAGCATTGCTTTGCAAAATGATAGTTCTCACATGTTTTTTATAAACACCATTAATCCTGCTTCTTATTCCAACTTTCGCTTAACAGCCGCAGAATTAGGGGCAAATATTAGTCTTACACAATTACAAAGTGCCAGTGCAAAACAAAATGTTAACAATGCATCACTTGCATATCTTTCACTTGCTATTCCATTAAAAAAATGGTGGGGAGCAAGTGTTGGTTTAATTCCATACAGCTCTGTAGGTTATAAAGTATCCGACCATCAGGAAATTAGCAATATTGGAGGTGTTGATTTTATATACGAAGGCTTCGGAGGTATTAACCAGTTTTATCTTGGTAATGGGATTAAACCGCTTTATGGATTACCGGGTGCTTATATGAAATCAAGAAAATATCAACGACTAAAAGAAACACAAAATTTTGCAAAAAATAACCGTATTTTAAAGCGTAAAAAAGCATTGCAGGCTTTCTCCATAGGCTTTAATGTTTCTTATATGTTTGGAAATATCGACAATATAAGACGTTCTGTTTTCCCCAACAGCAACAAATTTTTTAATACCCGATCAGGCACTACTACCCGTGTCGGTGATGTTTATTTCGACTATGGTGCCCAATATGCTTATACTATTGATTCAATAAATGGCAGAGATTTAAAAGAAAATGTTAAATTGCTCTTTGGTGCTACATTCGCTAATCAAACCCCGCTGACTGCTAAAATAGACAGCCTTTCCTATACCTACATTACTTCTTATAATTATGAAATCGTAAAGGATACCATTCAGAATGTTCAAAATGTAAAAGGACAAATCCAATTTCCGCTTTCATTTGGGGTTGGTTTAGGCATTAAAAAAGGGGATCGGCTACTTATAGCCGGTGATTTCAGAATTCGAAACTGGAGCACTTTTAAGGCATTTAACAAATCACAGAATCTAAAAAACAGCACCAGTATAACATTGGGTGCACAATATGTACCCAATTCAAAAGCAAATGGAAAAGGCAGTTATGCTAAACGCATCAATTACAGAATCGGACTGCATTATACAGATACACCAATTGAACTAAAAAATACCCAGCTAAAAGAATATAGTCTCACTATAGGTGGCGGCTTTCCTGTTGGAAGAAGTTTTTTATTACAGAATTTTTCAATGGTTAATATCGGTGTTGAATTGGGGCAAAGGGGCACAACTGCTAATGGTTTAATCAAAGAACAATTTATCAGGGGTACTGTTGGCTTTACTATTAACGACCGCTGGTTTGTAAAACCTAAGTTTGACTAATTAAGCATTTCCCTTATCCATAGAATGAAAAATAAAATCCTTTCATCTCTAATCACTTTACGTATCCATCAGGCATCTTTTTGTGTGTGCTTATTGCTCTTTTTTTGCGCATGTGAAAACGATGTTGCTCTTATTAATGCCGTTACTTCGGCAGATGAAAAAGAAAAACCAATAGAATCAAGTAAAAACGCTGAATTTTTGTACAGCGATTCAGCAAAAGTGCGTTCACAGTTAAAAACTCCATTGATTGACCATTACATTGGTAAAAAACATTACTATGAAATGCCTAAGGGATTGGTAGTTGTTTTTTATGACCGGTTTCAGAAAGAACAAAACAAACTCACCGCTAACTACGGTATTGGTTACGATAACGGAAACAATGAAAATAAAATGAGTATAATGGAGGTAAAAGGTAATGTAATTGTAATCAATGAAAAAGGCGATAAATTAAATACTGAACATTTGGTGTGGAACTCCATTAAAAAAAAGATATACACCAATGAATTCGTAAAAATTACTACCAAAGACGAAGTTATCTGGGGAAACGGCCTCGAAGCCAACGAAGATTTTTCTGAATATGAAATTAAACATGTAAAGGGTCAGATTGCTGTGAAAGATGAAGGTAATCCATAAAAAAATTTCTTTAAAAAATTCATAGTCCCCCTGAAGCGAAGTCGAAGGGCGTTATTTCCAATCAATCTATTTCGTAAATTCGTCCCGATAACTATCAGAATTAGTTATTCCGTAACCATGAATAAAGCATTTAAAATACTTGAAATTATATGGCTCATAATGGGTTGTGTAGGCCTATTTATGTGTATTTATTCTATAATTACAGGTGACCAGAGGGGGGCTATTTATTTCCTAATATTCTTTATTGTTTGCGGCATCATGTACAGCATTCGCAGGCGGCAACGTATAAAATTCAATAAAAATCTCACCCAGGCCGACAAAGAAGTAAAATGATTTATCTGCTTCAAATCAAATGGTCTGCCAAAAAGAAATGCTTATTTTTTCGTAAATTCGTAATTATTCGGTAACCCTGTGCATAGCTATACTATTATCATACTAACAATGATTGCCTCTGCCTTTTTCTCAGGGTTGGAGATTGCTTTTATCACCTCTAACAAATTACGTATAGAATTAGAAAGTAAACAAGGCAACCTGTCGGCACGGATACTATCGCATTTTAGTAAATACCCTTCACGTTACTTGGGAACCATGTTACTTGGCAACAACATCGCTTTAGTAATTTTTGGTATTTATATGGATGAAGAATTAAACCCCTTCGTAGGTCAGTATATTTCTTCGAAAATTTTAATTCTACTTATTTCAACCTTTTTATCCACAATGCTTATACTGATAGTAGCCGAATACCTGCCAAAGAATTTTTTCAGAATAAATCCCAATAAAACACTCAGCCTTTTTGTTTTTCCACTTACAATTATTTATGGTATTTTATATCCTATGGTGCTACTTACCATAAGCCTTTCTGAATTTGTACTCAAAAGAATTTTCCATGTTAAAATAGAAAATGAAAATGCGGCATTCACTATGATTGATTTAGACAATTATCTGCGTGAAAGCACTGCTTCCATTGAGAAAAAGGAAGAAAAAGACCATGAAATACAAATCTTTCAAAATGCTTTGGACTTTTCAAGTGTAAAAGCACGTGAATGTATGGTTCCTCGTACAGAAATTATTGCAATGGATGTGAATGAACCTGCTGAAATACTCAAAAATAAATTTATACAAACGCGTCTTTCCAAAATTTTAATCTATGCCGGGAATATTGACAATATCATCGGATATGTTTATTCAAAAGAACTGTTTAACAAACCGGAAAGCGTACGAAGCATACTTTTGCCTGTTAGTATTGTTCCTGAATCAATGGCAGCAAGTGAAGTATTAACCATATTCATTCAGCAGCATAAAAGTATTGCTGTTGTTGTGGACGAATTTGGCGGAACTTCCGGTATTCTAACGATGGAAGATATAATAGAAGAAATTTTTGGAGAAATAGAAGATGAGCATGATAAAGAAGAAATGATAGAAAAACAAGTGAATAACAATGAATTTATCTTCTCTGCCCGCTTAGAAACAGATTATATAAATGACAAATACCACCTCAATTTACCCATTGTTAGTAATTTTGAAACCCTCGGAGGCTTAATCATGCATTATCATGAAAGTATCCCCCGGCTAAATGAAGAAATACACATCGAAAACTTCCTTTTTATCATTACGGCCGTTTCCCGCACCCGTATTGAACAGGTGAATTTAAAAATACAAAAGCAGGAAGGATAACCGAAATTCGCCATGTCATTTTTATCTCATTTATCATCAATTATTTCCATTTCCAAGTCTTTAGAGTCCGAATTAGATATTATAACAAAACAAGTAAATTTCCAAAAAAATCAATCAGTCAAAGAGATTGGGAACCGATGTAATGATTTATACTTTGTTGAAAAAGGACTGTTGCGTGGCTATTATTTTGATAATGGAAAAGAAATTACAAATTGGTTTGCCCAGGAAAATGAATTTGCAACTTCTTTATATTCACTTGTGGCAATGAAACCGTCTCCGGAAGCCATTGAAGCATTGGAGGAGTGCACTCTTATACAGTTACCTTATTCTTCTTTACAAAATTTATATATCAAGTTCCCGGAAACAGAGCGTCTTGGCCGAATTATCATGGAAGCATATTACATTAAATTAGAAGAACGCTTGCTTAACATTCAATTCAAAACTGCTAAAGAACGCTACCATAATTTTATATTATCTAAGCCCACCTTACTTCAACGAACATCTCTTGGCCAAATAGCCGGATACCTTGGAATTACACAAGAAACGCTGAGCAGGATAAGAGCAGAAGTATAAATTATCATCCGCCATTTCCTTTTTTGACATTTGTCAAATAGTTTGCTGTAAATGCTTTCTAATTTTGCTTCATCAACTAAAAAAACAAAATTATGAAAAAGCCATCTAATGCGTTTATTGCTGCTTCATGGGTAGCATTATTCACCGGAGCTATCTCTTATTTTATTGGATTGTGGAATGCACAAATGCAATTGAACGAAAAGGGATATTATTTTACTGTTCTTATGTTTGGGCTATATTCAGCCGTATCATTGCAAAAAGCCGTAAGGGATCAGTTGGAAGAAATTCCTGTTACCACTATTTATTACGGTATCAGTTGGTTTTCTACCATACTTTCCATCTTATTATTAGTAATAGGGTTATGGAACGCTACTATACTATATAGTGAAAAAGGATTCTATGGAATGTCTTTTACCTTGGCTTTATTTGGTGCGGTGTCAGTACAAAAGAATATTCGCGATAGCCGCTCAGCAGAAAATTTTTCAGAAAAAAAAATACAAGAGCAGGAATAATAAATGATCTGCTATCGGGTTCGGTTGACTTCTGCCAAAGGTATCACTATGTATATTTCGCTGCCTTCAGCTTTTACCCAAAAACCGGGAGAGTCTCGTAAATAAATTCAGTATTTTTACTTCGGCTATATTTATGAAAAATATTCTCTTGTGTCAATTCTTAGTCCAAAAAATTCCTCCCGCGAAAAGCGGGAGGAATTTTAAAATGGTTAATGCCGATAGAGTAACTATTATAGGTCGAAAGCCTCAGGCGCATTGGACTATTACAGGTACCGTATCGGTATTATTATTACTTACAACTATTCTTTATTCCTGTTCTACGGAAAGCAAAAAGGGGGTAAAAGAAAATCCTGATTTCTGTTCTTTAATCCATCCTGATACAATAATTGGATTGTTAAAGCTTGATTCACTTATCAACTATAATGACCATAAAACTGGTGTGTATACCTTAGAAGAGGGTGATGCGTCTATGGTAGCAAGAGCATGGCTCAGTGAAAATGCGCAAAAAACAATTGATATACAATACTTCATTTTTACAGCTGACAATGTTGGTTTAATAGCTGCAGATTACTTGGTTAGAGCTGCGGAGAGAGGTATAAAAGTGAGAATACTCATTGATGATATCATGGTTGAAGCAGATGAAAATAAATTGCTGACACTGGATTCACATAAAAATATTTCCATCAAAATATACAACCCAGCCACCAATGTTGGAAAAAATATCTTTGAAAAGGTAAACAGTTTAAAGAATAACTTTTTAGCATCCAATCAACGAATGCATAACAAAACATTTACTGTTGATGGCAAGGTAGTTATAACCGGTGGACGTAACATAGCCGATGAGTATTTTGATTATGACCACGAATACAACTTTCGTGACCGCGATGTTTTGTTAATAGGCGGTATTACCAGTAAAGTACAGGAATCCTTCAATGAATTCTGGAACAGCCCCATTAGCAGACCGGTAACAGAGTTGGTGGATACTGCAAATTTTAATTTTAATGATTCGAACAGGTTCGTGCAGTTACATCAATATGCCTGTGACTCCAATAACTTCTGGCCACAGGTGAGGCAGAAAATTAAAAATGTTCCTGTAGCATTTGATGAAATTCAAAAATCAGGTAAACTGCAGTGGTTAGATAGTGTTGAATTTGTGAGTGACCGGCCGGGAAAAAATGATGGCTCAAAAGGACTGGAAGGTGGTGGCATCACCACCTCTGCTTTAATCAATTTAGTGAATTGTGCCAAAAAATCAATCGTAATTCAATCGCCTTATTTAATAACCACCAACTTAGGAAAAAAGCTTTTTAAAAATGCTGTTGCAAAGGGCATAGATGTTAAAATAATGACCAACAGCCTGGCATCAACAGATAATCTGGAAGCATTTAGTGGTTACCAGCGCGACAGAGCGGAACTATTAATGTCGGGAATACGTATTTTTGAATATAAACCGGACGCGGCAATTCGTTATAAAATAATGACAGGTGCGCTTCAGCAAAAAATGAACTATTCACCTGTTTTTGGTTTGCATGCCAAATCAATGGTAATAGATGGCAAAATAACGGTGATTGGTACTTTTAACCTGGATCCCCGAAGCGCAAATCTGAACACCGAATGTTTTACTGTTATTTATTCTACCAGCATTTCAAATGACGTTTTGAAAGTTGTGGAAGAAGAATTAAAACCTGAAAACTGTTGGGAAACAACACTAAAATTTAATCCCGATTCAAAAGCCGGTTTGAAAAAGAATTTAAAATTAATGCCTATGAAAGTTATTCCCAAAGGAATTCTGTAAAAACCGTTATATCCTGGTTAAGCACGCAGGGCCCCTATCCCTGTTTTTGAAAATATTCCCGTTATCCCATCACTTCTTCGATGGTTCACTTATGATCACCTCTCTTATCCACACCCGACCGCTATCGACAGCCTTTTCGTCTTTCCGCTCTATGCATCCATCCCAATGCAGCTTGGTAAATGGTATCTATTCTGTTTATTAATCCGTGATTACTATCTTATCCGTAGCGAGTCCTTTATTTCCTTGTGTTAGCTTTAGAAAATATAGCCCAATTGGTAAGTTGTCCCGGTCTAAAGTAATTATCTGTTCCGAAATATTAGTTATTTTTCTTATTTCTTGTCCGAATGAGTTATAAACAGTTAAGCTTGTATTCCTGAGAATTTGGTCTGTTCTCAATATTGCTTTTGATGTGAAAGGATTAGGGTAAATAGTTATTTTCATATTCTGCTCAATGAGGACATTTGTTTCAGTGAGAATATCTACGTTAGTTGTGACAGTGCTATCACAGCCATTAGAAGCTATGAGAGTATCAATATACGTCCCACTTGTTGTATAAACATTGTTGCCAATTTGTATACTATCTCCATTATTAATGGTTAGTGTTTGTGAAAAAGTGGTGCTGTAATTAATCGTCAGGTTAAGTGTCATTATACTATCGCAACCCATAGTGTTGGGTATAGTATCCGTATAATTGCCCGAAATGGTGTAAGTAGCATTGTTCCACATAAAACTATTGCAAGCGGTAGCTATTTGTGAAGAAGAGCTGCTGTTATTAATGGTCAGATTAATTGTAATTACACTATCACAACCAGTAGTATTTAGAATAGTATCTGAGTAAGTTCCTGATGTTGTCCACATATAGCTGTTGCTGGGGGATGTATAACTATCGCAGGCGGTTTCATTTAATATACTTGCAGATGGGGAGCAGTAAGTCAATCTTGCAATACGGGCTCTTGCCGTTCCGTTATAAGAAATGAACTGTCCACCAATAATAATTTTTCCATCGTTTTGTATCGCGAGTGCATTGAGCCTATAGCTCGCTCCTGTTCCCGGGTTAAAGGAAGTGTCTAATGTTCCGTCCGTATTCAGACGGGCAATATAGTTTCTTGCTGTTCCGTTATAAGAAATGAACCATCCCCCAATAATAATTTTTCCATCGCCCTGTATGGCAATTGTATAGACCTCATCGCTTGCTCCCATTCCCGGGTCAAAGGAGGTATCCAGGCTCCCGTCTGTATTTAAGCGGGCAATGAAGTTTCTTCCTGTTCCATCGTAAGAAGTGAATTGTCCACCAATAATAATTTGTCCATCGCTTTGTATTGCAACCTTACGGAGTCTATAACCGGCTCCCATTCCCGGGTCAAAGGACGTGTCTAATGTTCCGTCCATATTCAACCGGGCAACATAATTTCTTGCCGTCCCATCATAAGAAGTAAACCACCCCCCAATGATGATTTGCCCATTACTTTGTATGGCGGTTGTGTAAACCACATCGCTTGCTCCCAATATCGGGTTAAAGGTAATATCTAATGTTCCATCCGTGTTCAGTCGGGCAATGCGGTTTCTTACTGTTCCATCAAAGGAAGTGAACTGTCCCCCAATGATGATTTGTCCATCACTTTGAATTGTGATTGTATAGACACTATAACCTGCCCCCGTTCCCGGGTCAAAGGAAGTATCTAATGTTCCATCCGTATTCAGACGGGCAATGTAGTTTCTTCCTGTTCCGTTATAGGTAGTGAACTGCCCACCGATAATAATTTTTCCATCGCTTTGTATGGCGGATGCATAAATAGTGCTGTTTGCCCCCGTCACCGGGTTAAAGGAAGTGTCTATTGTTCCATCCATATTCAAGCGGGCAATATAGTTTCTTGCTATTCCGTTATAGGTAGTGAACTGTCCACCGATTATGATTTTTCCATCACTTTGAATAGTAGTTGTATAGACTGTATTGTTTGTTCCTGTTCCGGGGTCAAATGAAAAGTCGAGGGATCCGGGCTGAGCATAGGCTATTGTATAACAAAACAAAATTGTTACGGTTGTAAAAAGAATTTTTGTTTTCATTGGTCTCAATCGTTAGTTGAAATTATCCGCTTTCAGCGGCAAGGCCCCTTAAAGGTAAGGTCTCCCTGCACTTTTTTAACAAGGCCTCCAACCTATCTGTATGTTTTCCATTGTCACATAATTATTGTTATATAAAGCAAATATATGAAACGTAAGCAGAGTTTACAAATTAAAGAAACAACCTAAGCCCTGCGGCACAATACCAAACGCGTCAGCTTAGCTTAGCTCGTACTGAGTGTCAATGTCATTTAGTTTAAGCCCCTCGGCTCAGATATAAGCCATTCAATGACCAATAAATTAATAAACCCGTAAACCCAATACTACTTTTTTCCAAAAAGCTACATCCATTTCATTAAGAATCTTATATTTGCAACCCAATTTGTTTAGAAAAAATTGGACTTTGAAAAAACTTTATAGCCTTCGCCCATTTTCTCCCCTCTCCGAAGGAGAGGGTTTGGGAGTGAGGTAAACCAATTAACCAACAACATGAGTGTTTTAGAAAATTTACGTAAACGTTCCGGATTATTAGTAGCAATAGTAGGTTTAGCGCTTCTCGCATTTGTTCTAACCGGTTTATTTGAACGTGGCTCTTCCCTTTTGGGCGGTTCAGAAAAAAATGTAGGGGAAATTGCCGGAAAACCAATTGAATATACTGTATTTAACGCAAGGGTTCAGGAAAGTATTGAAAACAGCAAACGTAATAGCGGAAAAACAGCATTAGATGAAAGCGAAATCGACCAGATTATTCAGCAAACCTGGAACCAGTTCATTAATGAAGGGGTCATAACAAAAGAATATGAAAAATTAGGAATCGCTGTATCTAATGAGGAGTTATATGATTTGATGATCGATCACCCTCACCCTGCCTTAGTACGTACCCTTGTTGACCCGCAAACAGGTAAACCCGGCCCCCGTTTTGCCGACCCTGCTACCGGACAGCTTAGCCCTGCAAAAATTAAAGAATTTACCCAAAAAATGACACCTGAAGAAGAAGATCAATGGATAATGATTGAAGATTATATCCGTCAGGTTCGTATCAGCGAAAAATACAATAACCTTATCAAAAAAGGAATCTATATCACTTCCGCAGCAGCAAAACACGATTATATCGCTCAAAATACAAACGCTAGCATAAAATATGTAATGAAAAATTACAAATTAATTGCCGACAGCACCGTTAAATACACAGAGAGCGATTTGAGTAATTATTACAATACACATCAGAACGACTACAAACAAGAAAGTTCACGTAAAATAGAATATGTTGCTTTTGATATTGCTCCTTCACAGGAAGATAAAGAAGAAGCAATGAAAAATATGCTGGCAGTTACAGAAAAATTTAAAACCAATAAACCTGAAGAAGACTCAACATTTGTTATTGCTGAATCTGATAACCGTAAAGTAGATGACAGCTACCATACAAAAGGAACTTTATCTCCTGAAATCGACAGTATTATGTTTAATTCTGAAATAGGAGCGGTTGTTGGTCCTTACAAAGAAAATGAAACGTTGAAAATATCCAAATTAACTGCTATTAAAACCTCTGCCGATTCTGCTAAAGTTCGTCATATTTTAATTGCTTACAAAGGTTCTGGGGCATCTGAAGCTGTTACCCGCAACAAAGAACAGGCAAAAAAGATGGCTGACAGCTTATTGACTGTATTGAAAAAGAATAATGCATTGTTTCCGTTTTTTGTAGAAATATACTCCGATGATAATGGTAAAAGAATGCCTCCCAACAAAAAGCCTGGCGAAGAGTATCTTGGAAAAGGCGGTGATTATGGCTGGTTAAACGCTAATAGCGGATTCGTAGAGCCTTTTAAAAACGCTGGGTTAGACAACAAAATAGGCACTTTACTGGTAGTTGAATCCCAGTTTGGATACCACATCATGGATGTGCTCAACTCAAAAGGTTCACAAAAGAAAGTACAGGTAGCTACTATTGAAAGAAAGTTGGAACCAAGCAACAAAACTATGCAAAGCACATTTGTTCAGGCAAGTGAATTTGCAGGCAAAAACAATACTATGGAGCTTTTCCAGAAAGCTGTTATCGAAAGTAAGCTGAATAAACGTGTTGTGGAAAGTATTAAAGAAGATGATAAAACAATTCCAGGTCTTGAATCACCGCGCTCCCTAATCAGATGGGTATATGAAAAAGAAAAAGGAACCGTTTCTGAACCGATGGAATTAGGAAGTAAATTTGTTGTTGCTATAATTGCTGATGTTAAAGAAAAAGGCATAGCCCCGCTTGAACAGGTAAAAGAAGATGTTACTGCAAAAGTTATAAAAGAGAAAAAAGCTGAATTAATCACCAGTGAGTTTAACACCGCAGGCAACCAGATTGAAACCATTGCTTCTAAAATCCAATTGAATGTTGAACAGGCACAAAATGTTAATTTTAACACAACTAGCCTCACCGGTTCTGGCAATCAGCCCGCTGTAATTGGTGCTGTTGCTGCCTTAAAAGCAAAAACGCTCAGCAAACCCATAAGCGGCAAAGAAGGTGTTTTTGTTGTATATATTGAATCTGTTGCCGATGCTACGGCACAAAAAGATTACAAAGCACAGCAATCGGCTGCAATTGCTCAACTTCAGCCAAGAGTAGATAACGATGTATATGAGGCTTTAAAAACAAATGCACATATTGAAGAACATATAATGAAATTTTACTGAAAAATTAATTATGAAAACAAAATCAATTAAACAAACCGTAACTTTTGACGCAAGCCCCGAAATAGTATACGACTTGATTATGAATTCAAAAAAACATGCTGCATTTACAGGTGGGGAAGTAAAGATGAGCAACAAAATAAAAGGTAAATTCAGCATATTTGACGGGTACATTCACGGACATAATATTGAGTTGGAAGAAGGAAAAAAAATAGTGCAGGCGTGGCATTTTACTGAAGATGGATGGCCAGACGACCACTTTTCAATTTGTACCTTTTTATTTGAAAAAAATGGTAATAAAACCAAACTTCATTTTCAGCAAACAAGTGTACCGGAACATAAGGTTGATACATTAAAAAATGGTTGGAAAAAGTATTACTGGGATCCTATGAAAACTTATCTGAAAAATTAATTTTTACAAAAACTCACTTCTTCTCCACATCAACCACTATTCTATCATCTCTGTTAGCCAAATCCCAGGCAGTAAAAAATACTAGCTCCGTAATTTTTTTCATCTTATTAAAATCTATTTTTTCTACTTCATCCGTTTCCTTATGATAATCTGCATGAACACCGCAAAAATAAAAGATTACAGGTATTCCTTTTTTTGCAAAATTGTAATGGTCTGAACGGTAATAATAACGGTTTTTATCTTTTTCATCATTATACGTATAATCCAAATCAAGCTGTGTATAAAGTTTATTAGCATTTTCACCCGCTTTATGTAATGCCGTGCTTAATTTATCAGAACCAATTATATATACATAATTGGGGTTATTCTCATGCCTTGAATCCAAACGCCCTATCATATCAATATTTAAATCGCATAGTGTATTTTTTAAAGAAAATACCGGATTATTCACATAATAACCCGAGCCCAGCAAACCTTTTTCTTCCCCGGAAACTGCCATAAATAAAATACTTCTTCTTGGTCCGGCTCCTTCCTTTTTTGCCTTTGCAAAAGCCTTAGCCATTTCAATTACTGCAACCGTACCCGAACCATCATCATCTGCTCCATTAAATACTGCCTTTCCACTTTTTCCAAGATGATCATAATGAGCCGTAACTATAATTAGTTCATCTTTTAAATCACTGCCTTCAATATACCCAAGCACATTTTCTGAACTTACCTTTTGTAAAGTATTCTTTACAGAA
The DNA here is from genome assembly GCA_023251835.1 of Bacteroidota bacterium. Lineage (GTDB taxonomy): Bacteria > Bacteroidota > Bacteroidia > 2-12-FULL-35-15 > 2-12-FULL-35-15 > 2-12-FULL-35-15. Next base: position 62,859 of record JAHEXZ010000016.1, read on the forward strand.
ATAGCTAACTTCCTTTTTATTTCAATAGTTAGAGGACGTTGGCTTTCGGATATCTTTTGACGAATATCCTGAATCGTATCTTTTTCTTTTTTATATCCCAAAATAACATTTGCCATTTTCTTAGAAATATATAATACAAAAGGATTTTCTTGGTCCAATTCAAATTTCATGGAAGGCGATTCTATACGATGTTTATTATTAACTATATCCCTGGCTATATCATCAACTACTATAAGTAAAGCTCTTATTCCACTTTCGCGGGCTTCTTCAATTTTTAATTTGTTATAAGTAGCCCATGACGACATTGTTTTTTTTCCTGTAATTAATGATAATGAATCCTTTGAAATCGGTTCTCCGGAAAGTATCATAACCACCTTATCCTTTACATCTGTACCCTTATAATCATTGTAATTTATATCTTTTATTCCATAACCTAAGAATACTATACTATCACTAAAAATATAACGACTGGCTTGCTCCGGATAAGTATAAAAATCTTTATTGTTTTTATACTGTTTTTTTTCCAGGCGAACTTCAACAGGCTTAGGAACTATTACATTCAATAAAAAACTCTGGTAATAGGTAGTGTCTTTATAAGGTGGAATACCGGCAGCCTTAAACTGCTGAGAAATATAACTGGCAGCCATTTTCTGACCTTTCTTGCCTGTTTCACGTCCTTCATAGCTATCTGATGCAAGTGCATTCAGATTTATACTCATATTTTCCACAGACAAGCTCTTAGAGTAATATTCGGCTATACTGTCTTTACCTATATAATTACGATATTTTCGTGAATCAACATGAGGCTGGGAGAAAAGAAAATCAGAAAATGCTAAAAAGAGAAAAAAAAATATCCTTTTGGAAATATCACTACCACCAATATAACCAACAATGCTTAAATTCAACAAGCTCGATATAAATTAAAATTGATAAAATAATCTGTGAATCTGTGGCTTATAAAAATCACTAACAATAAAATCCCGAAATTTTTTTAACCCTCTCCATATGCCTACCACCTTCAAATGCAGTATTTAAAAAAATATCCACACATTTTTTAGCCTCCTGTTCATTAATGAAACGTGCCGGTAAGGTTAAAATATTAGCATCATTGTGTTGACGGGCTAACTCAGCTATTTGAGCATTCCAGCATAATGCCGACCGTATGTCTTTATGTTTATTAGCAGCCATATTAATCCCATTTCCTGAGCCACACATTAATAAACCAAAATCTGCTTCTTTGTTTTCAACACTCACAGCAACAGAATGTGCAAAATCAGCATAATCAGCCCTTTCCTCTGAATAGGTACCAAAATCTTTTACTTCAATACTTTTTTCCTGTAAATAACTTTTTAATATCTCTTTTAAACAAAAACCTGCATGATCAGAACCTATTGCTATCTTCATTTGTACAATTTATTTATAAGTATATAAAAACTGAAATTTGTTATTCGTGTTACCCTGAGCGAAGTCGAATAGCGCTATTCGTTGAAATTAACACCGTTTCACCGTTATTAACATCTCAAAAATAAGAGCTTGGAAATTAGCATCCTAATTTTATTTTTATCAACATTAAAAATGTTTACAATTAAATAAATTATTAAAAAAAATAGATAAAAAATTCTTGTTTTTTTAAAATGTAATATGCTTGAAACTAATTTTATATAATTCAACTATATTTTATCATTACTTAATAGAAAAAACAAACAATTTTGTAACATAAAAAAACGTATTTTTGTACTCAAATTATCAAAAGCTAAACTTATCAGAGCACTGTTAAAAACATACTATACATCTATAATTCAGCTTTTTAATTATTTTATATCTTTATAAAAATGTTACTCATTTGTTAATAACAAAAAAATCAAATTTTTACTGTAAAATATTTGAACTGAATTAACAGACCAATAACAACAACAAGAATTTTATATATTAAATATATTAAATATAATATTGATATGGGAACAGATGTGTTGACAAAAGGATTTTTGGATATTCCTATCGATTTATCCTTAGATTTGTTCCGGGAAATAGACAAACTGAAAAAGGAAAAAAATGCCATCATTCTCGCTCATTACTACCAGGATGCCGATATACAGGATATTGCAGATTTTATTGGCGACAGTCTTGCTTTATCACAACAGGCTGCCAAAACAAGCGCTGATGTTATTCTTTTCGCAGGAGTTCATTTCATGGCGGAAACAGCTAAAATACTGTGCCCTCAGAAAAAAGTATTATTGCCTGATTTAAATGCCGGATGTTCATTGGCTGACTCTTGCCCTGCTGATAAATTTGCAGAATTCAAAGCAAAACACCCAGATCATCTGGTGATTTCATACATCAATTGTTCTGCAGACATTAAAGCATTGACAGATATTATCTGTACTTCCTCAAATGCGGAACAAATTGTAAAGAGCTTACCCCAAGATCAAAAAATTATATTTGCACCGGATAAAAATTTGGGAGCATATATCAAAAAGAAAACAGGAAGAGATATGCTGCTATGGGATGGAAGTTGTATGGTTCATGAAATTTTTTCATTGGAAAAAATCATAAAACTTAAACATCAGCATCTAAATGCAAAAATAATTGCTCATCCTGAATGTGAGCCAGCAGTGCTGGATTTGGCAGATTATATTGGAAGTACCAGTGGATTATTGAATTATGTTAAAAAGTCAGATGTAAAAGAATTTATTGTAGTTACCGAACCGGGAATACTTCATCAAATGAATAAAGCTAATCCTGAAAAGCTGTTTTTAGCGGCCCCACCGAATAATTCCTGTGCATGTAATGATTGCCCTCACATGAAATTAAACACGCTGGAAAAGCTATATAATTGCTTAAAATATGAACAACCGGAAATAACGCTTTCCGAAGAATTAATTCAGAAATCCAAAAAACCGATACTACGAATGTTAGAGCTTTCTGCTCAGTTTGGATTATAAATGGGGTTGAATAAAGTAAAAAGAACAATAAATTGAAACATTTAAGCATTATTTTCTTATTTTTAATTTGTTTTAATGGATATAGCCAATTTTCTACTGTTAAAATCGGCAACCAAACCTGGATGACAGAAAATTTAAATGTAGAAGCCTTCAGAAATGGAGATAAAATAAAAGAAGCCAAGAGTGCAAAAAAATGGAAAAAAATGGGTAAAAAGCATAAACCGGCCTGGTGCTATTATGAGAATAAAACCGCCAATGGCAATGGTTATGGCAAATTATATAACTGGTATGCAGTAAATGATCCACGCGGGTTAGCACCTTGTGGCTGGCACATACCTACAGACCAGGAATGGACAGAACTGGTTGAATTTTTAGGTGGTGAAGATGTTGCTGGTATTAAGCTTAAATCCGTTAAAGGCTGGAAAGAACACATTAACAATTTAAGTGATGGCAACAATAAAAGTGGATTTGGTGGTTTACCGGGTGGTTATAGGTTCAGTAATGGAGATTTTTTCTATAAAGGCAATTTTGGTTACTGGTGGACTTCAACGCTGGAAAATGAAGATAAAGCCTTTTCAAGAGATCAAAGTTTTGATAAAAGCAGCGTAGGTAAAGATAGTAATGAGAAAGTGAATGCTTTATCCGTTCGCTGTATAAAAGATTGATTCAAATCATTCCGATGCGCTTTAAGCGAAAGGAATCTTTTGATTTTAAGATATGATTTTAAATTAAAGTATTGATTATCAATTAATTAATTTAATTGATAATTTTAAAAGAATGTTCAAAGAATACGATGTAATAGTGGTTGGTGCCGGTCATGCCGGATGTGAAGCAGCAGCAACAGCAGCTAATATGGGTTCATCTACATTGTTGGTTACAATGAATATGCAAACCATAGCGCAAATGAGCTGTAATCCTGCTATGGGAGGAATTGCTAAAGGTCAGATTGTTAGGGAGATAGATGCATTGGGAGGTTATTCCGGCATTATAACGGATAAAACTGCCGTTCAGTTTCGTATGCTGAACCGCTCCAAAGGCCCCGCCATGTGGAGTCCCCGCGCACAAAGCGACCGCTGGAAATTTGCCGAAGAGTGGAGATTGATGTTGGAGGCTACCCCCAATCTGGATTTCTGGCAGGACATGGTAAAAACGTTAATTATTGAAGATAATAAAGTAAAAGGAGTCATTACAGGCATGGATATCGAAATCCGGGGTAAATCTGTAATACTTACGAATGGAACGTTCTTAAACGGTATTATACACCTTGGTGAGAAAAATTTTGGAGGTGGGCGTGCCGGAGAAAAATCCTCAACAGGAATTACGGAACAATTGGTGAAATTGGGTTTTGAAGCGGGTCGTATGAAAACAGGTACCCCTCCCCGTATTGATGGCCGTTCATTAGACTATTCTAAAATGGAAGTTCAGCATGGTGATGAAAATCCAGACAGATTTTCCTATTTGGATGTTGACCAGTTCGGCTTTAAAGCAGAACGTAAGGATGATTTTAAGAATGGGCCCAAAGGACAAATACCATGTTACATTACGTATACAAACAATGAAGTTCACGAAATATTAAAAACAGGTTTTGAAAAATCTCCGATGTTTGCAGGCCGTATAAAAGGTTTAGGACCAAGATATTGTCCAAGTATAGAAGATAAAATCACCCGTTTTGCCGAACGTGAACGTCACCAGATTTTTGTGGAACCTGAAGGATGGAATACCGTAGAAATTTATGTTAATGGATTCTCCACTTCCCTACCTGAAGATGTTCAATACAAAGCATTGAAAAAAATACCAGGGTTTGAAAGTGTAAAAATGTTCCGTCCGGGCTATGCTATTGAATACGATTATTTTCCACCGCAACAATTGCATCTTACCTTGGAAACCAAGTTAATCGATAATTTATATTTTGCAGGTCAAATCAATGGAACAACAGGTTATGAAGAAGCTGCCTGCCAGGGATTAATGGCGGGTATCAATGCACATTTAAAAATTAATAACAGAGCACCATTTATACTGCAACGCTCAGAAGCCTATATCGGTGTGTTGATAGATGATTTAGTAACCAAAGGAACTGAAGAACCTTACCGTATGTTTACTTCCCGTGCAGAGTATCGTATTTTGCTGCGTCAGGATAATGCAGACATTCGGCTTACTCCTAAATCTTTTGAACTGGGTCTGGCTAAAGAAGAGCGCTTAAAAAAAGTAAAACAAAAGCAAAAAGAAACGGAAGAAATCATCAAGTATTTTAAAACCGAAAGTATAGAGCCTACCGAGATAAATCCGTTTTTAGAATCAATAGGCTCCTCCCCTATTACTCAAAAAGTAAAAATGTTTGGAGTTTTAACAAGACCGACAATTACTCTTACTGATTTTACAGTTTCACCAAAAGTAAAAGAATTTGTGGCAAATTACTCTTTAAGTAGTATTGAACAGGCGGAGATATTAATGAAATATGAAGGATATATTTCAAAAGAGAATGATTTGGCGGATAAGCAATCACGCTTGGAAGACCTTGTATTACATGATGATTTTGATTACAAACGACTGACTTCCCTTTCTGCAGAGGCAAGGGAAAAATTAAACAAAGTCAGACCAGGAACTATTGGTCAGGCATCCAGAATATCCGGAATAACTCCATCGGATATTTCCATTTTGATGATTTATTTGGGTAGATAAAAATGTAATGTTCCACGTGGAACATAAAAAATTGATTAGATGATAATAGAGTATTTTAGCTTTTTGTGGGGATGTTTTTTTAAGATATTCTTCAGGAGATTTGAGCCCGGAATATTTTGAATTTTTATAAAGAATTTATGAAAACGAAGTCTTTGAGTTTTTAAATTAAAAATAATATATATACGATTAAATATGTTCCACGTGGAACATATTTAAAATAATATGGAAATATTAAAGAATTGTCCTATTTGTAACGCGTCTGAATTTAAACTTTTTTTAGAGTGTAAAGATTATACTGTTTCCCAAGAAACATTTAAAATAGTTGAATGTAATTCGTGTGGATTCAAATTTACAAATCCAAGACCGGAAGAAAATCGTTTGGGAGAATATTATAAGTCGGAAGAGTATATTTCACATTCAAATACCAAAAAGGGATTTATAAATTCGGCTTATCAAATAGTAAGAAAATACACACTGTTAAAAAAACTTCAGCTTATTTCCGAGTTCTTTAAGACTGGAAATATTTTAGATATCGGGTGTGGAACAGGAGAGTTCTTAAACACATTGAAAGAGGCTAAATGGGATACAATGGGAATAGAGCCCAGTGAGTCTGTCCGAAGAATGGCTATTGAAAATTATGGTCTGGATGTGGGGGGAGAAGAAGGATTAAAAGAACTTACTGCAGAAAGCTTTGATGTTATAACCATGTGGCATGTATTAGAGCATGTACCACATTTAAATGAACGTGTTGAAGAATTAAAACGATTATTAAAACCCAAGGGAGTGCTTGTGGTGGCTGTGCCTAACTGCAGTTCCCTAGATGCAAAAAAATACGGTCAGTATTGGGCCGCTTACGATGTTCCCAGGCATTTATATCACTTTAGCCCAAAGGATATAGAAAGTCTGTTTAAAAGGCATAAAATGAATGTTTTTAGAACACTTCCTATGGTGTTCGATTCTTTTTATGTTTCTTTATTGAGTGAAAAATACCATACGGGAAAATCGTCTATTTTCTCTGCCGTATGGAATGGATTAATTTCTAATCTATCTGCTCTTAAATCCGGCAAAACATACTCCAGTCAAATTTATCTGATCCGAAAATAATTTTTTACAATTCCCCAACTTAATTTTATTTTCTCAATTTTTTGAGTAGGAAAAATTTTAATTTCCTGTAATTAATTTTTCTGTCTTTTTTTCGCAAAAAAAATTTGTAATTTCCTGGAATTAATAAACCCAACACTTTTATTTTCTTATAATTTGTTTTTTCAAATTAGGGATATATAAGCAAATAATTATTTGTCCCCCAAGGATTCTTTAAATTTAAAATTTTAGTTTCAGTCCAAGAAAAAGAACCCCCACATAAATATCTTATTTTAAGCATTTTAATGAATTTTAATGCTTCTATAGCCCTAAACCCTGTTTAGATCAAGAAAAGCCCCTAAAATTGATATTTTGGGCATCTTTTCGGAATCCTATTGGGATAATATACTTAAGATTTTAGCCAGCCTTAACCCGAAGAGCTGTTATTCACTCATATCAATAAAAAACTATTCCTAAACTCAATTTTTGTTTTTCCTCTTACAAAAATTTTAAAATTTCTAATTTAATATTCACCGATTTTAGTTTTGATTTCCTTGACCAATCACATAACTAATTGAATGTTAATAAATTGTAAAAATAAAAATTTCAATAATTTTATAACTAATTGATAATCAATAAACAATTGATTTTTCAAAAATGTTAAAAAAATAAAATACTGATATTGAATAATATAGGCTGATTAAACATTTGAATTGCTGAATGACAAGTGGAAATACAAATGAAATCCTATTTTTGGCTGCTGAAATAACAAAGTTATGCGCGGAATCTATACCATCCTGTTACTGATTCTTTCTAACACCTTCATGACCTTTGCCTGGTATGGACATTTGAAATTCAAGGAAATGAAATGGTTTGAAAATCTTGGAATCATCGCCATTGTGCTTATTAGCTGGGGAATAGCACTGTTCGAATATATTTTTCAGGTTCCGGCAAATAAGATAGGTTTTAAAGGCAATGGTGGCCCCTTTTCATTGGTAGAGCTGAAAGTGGTACAGGAAGCCATTACACTCATTGTTTTTACCATATTTACGCTTTTATTCTTCAAAAATGAGGAATTACGCTGGAACCATTTTGTGGGCTTTGTTTTCCTAGTATTGGCCGTATATTTTATTTTCAAAAAATAATTTAAATACTTAGCCACAGATTCACAGATTTTTTTCCAGTCAGTTTTTAATTGTTTTTGCTAAGTATCCAACCTGTTGATAATGTGTATAGTCTGCAAGTAAATGGTGGAAAATTAATCCGATTAAAAATTTGTGTTTGCATTTTATTCTGACCACCCTACTGGTTTCCGACAAGGTAGCAACCGAACGTGCCATATGCGGAAGTCTGAAAAATAAATTTTTTAAAATTCTTACAAAAACAAAAAAAATTGCAGCAACAAACAAATAAATTCATAGCTTTGCGACCCGATTTTATTCAACCAAGCGGGTACCCTAGCTCAGTTGGTAGAGCAAAGGACTGAAAATCCTTGTGTCACTGGTTCGATTCCAGTGGGTACCACCAGGTGGGGGATTTCTAAACAATAGTTTAGAGTCCCCCATTTTTATTTGCGCCTAAATCCAACAACAAATGTGTGATGTAAGTGAAACTGAGTTTATTTTTGTGGTTCGACACCGGTTGTTTTTTTCTATAGCAGACCCTCATGAATGCATGTATTTATATAGCCATATTTTTTCTATCCATAGTCAAATTCTTTAGGATAAAGAATCCGATTTTTTTCTGAAAAAAAAGTAATCCTTAAAAAATTTTACTATTTTTAGAATTTCGTAAACGATTCTAATGGCTGTTTTTAAATCTAAAATCAACTGTAATGCTGAAAGTTATCAGCGTAACTACCAATTGATGCAAGAAAAAATTGCAGAATTGGAAGAAAAGAAACAGGATGCCCTGTTCCAGGGCGAAGAGAAATACATTGAACGTACAAAAAAATCGGGCAGGCTACTGGCTCGTGAGCGGATAGAATTGTTGTTAGACAAGGATTCACCTTTTGTGGAACTGTTACCATTTGCCGGCTGGGGAATGAATGGTTTTGGGGCTGGTGGAACAACTGTATCGGGTATTGGTTTTGTAAGTGGGGTGCTTACAATGATTAATTCCAACGTAGGCACTATTAAGGGTGGAGCGGTGGATTCCGCATCGCTGCAAAAAATACTTCGTATTAATGAAATTACTGCGGAAAACGAGTTGCCAACAATCAATATGGTAGAATCAGCAGGCGCAAATCTTCCTGACCAGGCAAAAATATTTAATTATGGGGGGGTAAACTTTAGAGAAATAACACGAAGATCGAAAGCCCGAATCCCAACCATTTCAGTTGTCTTTGGAAATAGCACTGCCGGGGGGGCCTACATACCTGGAATGTCGGATTATGTTATTATGGTCAAAAATGAGGCAAAAGTATTTCTTGCCGGACCTCCGCTGGTGAAAATGGCCACCAATGAAATTACAGATGAAGAATCATTAGGTGGGGCTAAAATGCATAGTACCATTTCCGGTGTGGCCGATTATATGGCTGAAAACGAAAGGGATGCAATCAGATTGGCGCGTGAAACCATCTATAATCTTAAGAAAACTCACAGAAGAAAAAGAACTGAAAAAGTTAAAGAACCTGGTTATGATAAAGAAGAAATATTGGGAGTAATGTCGGCAGATATACGTGTTCCTTTTGACCAACGGGAACTTATTGCACGCATTGTTGATGGATCAGATTTTTCGGAGTTCAAACCACTTTTCGGAAGCACGCTTATTACAGGCTATGCTTATATCAATGGTTACAAGATAGGTATACTGGCTAATAATGGTGTGTTGTTTTCAGAGGCCGCCAATAAAGGTGCGCAATTTATACAATTATGTAATCAAAATAATACGCCTTTACTTTTCCTGCAAAATATTACAGGTTTTATGGTTGGCAGAAAGTATGAAGAAGAGGGTATCATTAAGCATGGCGCTAAAATGGTAAATGCCGTTAGCAATAGTACTGTTCCGGCTATTACAATTATTACCGGGGCTAGTTACGGTGCGGGTAATTATGCAATGTGTGGAAGAGCGTTTCAACCCCGTTTTCTATTCTCCTATCCCAATTCAAAAATTGCAGTTATGGGGCCGGAACAATTAGCGGGTGTAATGCAGACTATTGGTCGCGCAGCTGCTGAAAAATCGGGAGTAGCTTATGATGAAGAGCTGGGCGGAAGAATGGCGCAGGCGATGATAAAAGAAGCTGAAAAACAAAGCAACGCCTGGTATGCCTCCGGACAACTTTGGGATGATGGAGTAATTGACCCGAGAGAAACAAGAAATTATTTGAAAATGTGCATGGAAGTAATACACAATGCTTCTTTTAAAGGTGCTGAAGGGTTTGGGGTGTTTAGGATGTAAATTTATTATTGGTTATTAAGTTATTGATTATTAGTTATTGAGTTGGCAATTGACAATGATTAATTAATAAACCAACAATAACTCGTTAATAAATATCGGATAAATGAAAACAATCAAAAAAATACTTATCGCAAACCGCGGAGAAATTGCTGTCAGGATAATGCGCACTGCTGCTGATATGGGTATTGCCACGGTTGCTGTGTATTCTGATGCCGATAAGGGTGCTTTGTTTGTTGAGAAAGCCGATGAAGCGGTATGTATTGGTGGTAATCATGCTTCGGAGAGTTATCTGGTTCAGGAAAAAATCATTGCAGCCGCTAAACAAACGGGTGCCGATGCTATTCATCCCGGGTATGGTTTTTTATCAGAAAATGCTTCATTTTCAAAATATTGTAAAGATGAAGGGATCATTTTTATTGGCCCATCAGAAGCAGCCATTAATGCAATGGGTTCTAAGATAGGTGCAAAAGAGCTGATGAAAAAGGCGGGTATACCTGTTATTCCAGGATATGACGGTGCCGACCAAAGTATTGAAACACTTAAAAAAGAAGTAGCACGTATTGGTTATCCGGTATTGGTGAAAGCCTCTGCTGGTGGCGGTGGCAAGGGTATGCGCATTGTCAACAAAGAAGAAGAGCTGGAGGATGCTATTTCTGCGGCTTCCCGTGAAGCAGAGAAAAGTTTTGGGGATGGTTGTCTGCTGATAGAAAAATATTTTACTTCCGCAAAACACATTGAATTTCAAATCTTTGGAGACGAACATGGTAATTATATTCACCTTTTTGAACGCGAATGTTCTCTACAAAGACGCTACCAGAAAGTAATTGAAGAAAGTCCTTCGCCTTCACTTTCAGACCAACTCCGTAAAAAAATGGGCGATGCTGCTGTTGTAGCTGCCAAATCCATAAATTATACCAATGCCGGAACAATTGAATTTATATATATTCCCTCGGATACTGCGGCAAAGAATTCTCCCCTCCAGGGTGGGTCAGAGAGGGCCTCTGGGGCTTTTTATTTTCTGGAAGTGAATACCCGTTTACAGGTAGAACATCCGGTAACCGAAGAAACAACAGGCCTTGATCTGGTACGAATGCAGATTGAGGTTGCTCAGGGTTTGCCATTACAGATAAATCAGGAACACATCCTGCAGCGGGGCCACTCCATAGAATGTCGTATATGTGCAGAAGATCCTGAAAATAATTTTTTTCCATCTACCGGTGAAATTTTTTTATGGACAGAACCGCAGTTACAAGGATTGCGTTACGATAGTGGTGTACAAAGCGGTTCTAAAATAGATGTGTTTTATGATTCACTTATTGCAAAAGTAATAGCAACGGGTTCCACACGCACAGAAGCAATTTCGCGTATGTTAAACGCTTTGGATAAAATGAGTATTCTTGGTATCACTGCTAACAAGGATTTTTTAAAAGAACTATTGAAAAACAAATCATTTGTTGATTGCACTTTCGATACTAAACTAATCGAGAATCAATACACGGGTTATAAAAAGAATATCAATAGGAAAATAATAGGCGAAGCCGCCATGGCCGCTTTATTACTTGACTGGAATGAAAGGCGTAATCACGAAACCTTTTCTCATTCGTTGAATGGCTGGAGAAATATTTTTTATCAGCCCAACCGCTTTGAATTGGAAACAGCAGAAAGCAAATTAAAACTTAATTATATCTATAAACAAAACAACCGTTTTGATATACAATCAGAAGGAAAAAATTTCTGTGTAGAATTAATAGAAGTTTCAACCCATGATGTTGTATGTGTGATTGATAACCACCGTAAAACATTTTTTTTCGCAGCAAACAAAGATGAAATTTCGATACAACCCTTGGCAGATGTCACATTTCGGTTTAAGAAAGTGCCTCGTTTTGCCGAACCGGATGTTGCCACGTTAAAAGGTGCTTATACGGCCCCAATGCCAGGCGAGATTGTAAAAGTGCTGGTAAATCCAGGAGATAATGTGAAATCAGGAAAAGGCTTGTTGGTAATGAGTTCTATGAAGATGGAAACAACAATTGAAGCTCATTCTGACGGAGAAGTGGAAGAAGTATTTGTTGCAGAAAAATCATTTGTTGAAGCAAATACAATTCTTTTAAGAATCAGATAATAACTGATGTTAAGCGAAGAGAAAGATTTAAAAATGGCAGACTTTAGTACTTATAAATGGACAAGAGGAATTGATAAAGAAGGGAAGGCTAATTTTCTCAAAAAGACAATAAAAATGACCTGCTTTAAACAATTCATAGTCACTATCATGTCATTTCGAATCCTGCTGAAAGCAGGAAGAGAAATCTTTGCAATTGATTGACAAGATTTCTCACTGCGTTCGAAATGACAGGTGGAAATATAGAAATATTCTGGATTAGATATAAATTTTGCGTAAAATGAGATAATAACTGATGTTACGCAAAGAAAAAGATTTAAAAATGATAGACTTTTATACTTGTAATGGACAAGAGAATTGATAAAGAGAGAAGGGGAACTTTCTCAAAAAGACAATAAAAGTGACTGCCTTAAATAATTCATAATCACTATCATTGTCATTTCGAATCCTGCTGAAAGCAGGAAGAGAAATCTTTGCAATTGATTGACAAGATTTCTCACTGCGTTCGAAATGACAGGTGGAAATATAGAAATATTCTGGATTAGATATAAATTTTGCGTAACATCATATAATAAGATAAAAACATCAGAAAAATGAATAAAATGGAATTAGAGAATACTATTTTAGAGCATGAAAGTTTACAAATAAAACATGCAAAAGAAGATATGATTAATGAGTATAAAAATTTGAAAGAACGCATAAAAGAGGCACCTTTCTATAGAACATTTTATGCCGAAACCAATATAAGTGTTCATGAAATCCAAATGTATTTTAATAATTGGACAAACTTTGTGAGAGAATGTGGAGATGAGCCATTCAAAAAAGGGCAGATTGATATTAATGAAATTATTGCCCAGTGGGGATATTTGGTAAGAAAAACAGGAAAACTTCCCACAAGCAATGATTGGAGGATAAATAAATATAGCCCAACAACAGAAAGAATAAGGTCAACATTTGATTTAAATTGGTCAGATTTACCATATAAATTTTTAGAAATATACTCTGAAAAAAGTGAATGGAGTGATGTAGTTGCTTTAATTAATGATTATCATACAAAAAGTCTTGCCGAAACAGCCGGTATAGAAAAAACTATGTTCAATAATTCAATATCTGTTCCACCTTCAGTTCAAAATTTGCTGGAACTTTCTGTTAGCAGGGAAAGGGGTAAAGAATTTGAAAAAGGTGTCAATCATATATTTCAAATGCTGGGTTTTGAGGTAACCGAATATGGAGGCAATATAGACAGAAATCCTGATGGAATAGCAAAGAAAAAACAAGAGGAGTATGCTATAGTCATTAACTCAAAATCAAGAAAAAAAAGCTATAAAATAGTAACGAAAATCAGGGAACATGTCGGGTATATTAAAAAATTTTACAAACCTCTAAAAGATGATGGGTATAGAGCTGTTTATTTAGTTGTTGTGTCAAATACTTTTGATACTTTTTCTGAAATGGGAGTTGAACAAATTTTATCTGAAACTCAAGTCAAAACAACATTATTGCCAGCACATCTATTGTTAAACTTATTGATACGTAAAATTGAAAATCCGGCCTCATTTGATTTTAAAAAGTTTCAGAAATTATTAATTGAGGGAGGAGAAATAACGGAAGCAAAACTTAATAAGTTTATGCAATAATAAAGCGATGGTTGCTACACAAGAGAGTTAAATTTTTAATGAACTACACTAAGGAACAAACGCAATCTTTAAAAAGTCAGACTTTCGCCTATTTGTTGGTAGAAGAAAAAAATCATATTCTAACCATTACACTTAACCGTCCGGAAAAGAAAAATGCTATCAATCCGGTATTGGCGAAGGAAATTGCTTATGCCATTAGTTATGCACACCATAGTTCGGATGTTTGGGTAGTTATTCTGGCTGCTAATGGCGATGTTTTTTGTGCGGGTGGGGATCTGAAAGCATTTTTGGGACAAGGAGAAGAAATGGATTCTACTATTCCTGAACCAACCGGAGAGGTTATTCTGGGCGACTTATTCAATGGATTACATAAACCTTGTATTGCTAAGGTAAAAGCCCCTGTTTATGCAGGAGGATTTTTGTTGATTTGCGGATGTACCTACGTTTATGCTACTCCTGATACTGTGTTTGGTTTGCCGGAAGTAAAACGGGGATTATGGCCTTTTCAGGTGATGCAAAGTATGTTGCAGGTTATGCCTCCACGTGCTGTACTCGATTACTGCTTACGTGGAAAAGCGTTGAACGCTATGGAGGCACAGAAAATAGGGCTTGTTAACTATGTAACTGAAAATATAGATACAGAAGTTCAGGCATTAGCTGAAGAAATAACGCAGTATTCTCCTTCTGCAATACGCCTTGGTTTGGAAGCTTTTGATCATTTGAAAACAATTCCTGAGTCGGAAGCCCATAGTTATTTAAAAAAAATGTTATCCAATGCTATTAAAACAGAAGATGCAAAAGAGGGAATGACAGCATTTGCGGAGAAACGTAAACCGAACTGGAAAGGAGTTTAATGGGGTTTTTTGAAAATAACAGGATGCATCATGTATAAGAACTTAGCCACAGATTCACAGATTAAAGGTTGGAACATATTTAAAAAATCTGTCGAATCTGTGGCTAAAGAAATAAGAATAAAATTTATAAAAATTATATTTTGAAAACAGTAAAGATCGCTGGTGGGCAGGGTTTTTATGGAGACAGCCCCAATGCAGCCGTACAAATTGCAAAAGCAAAAGGCGCTGATTATATTGTTCATGATGCATTGGCGGAACTTACTTTGTCGATTCTTCAGAAAGATAAATTACAGGATGCTTCATTGGGATATGCCCGCGATATAGAATTGCTGGCTACTTCGTTGTATCCGTTAGCTTATGCAAATGGTATAAAAATCGTAAGTAATTCCGGTGGTTTAAATCCGGTTGGCGCAGCAAAAAAAGTAGCAGCCATTCTTGCCGGACAGGGAATAAAAGGTTATAGGATAGCTGTGGTTACCGGTGATGATATGCTTCCTCAATTGAAAAGTATACAGGATGCAGGTATCTTGTTGGAAAATCTGGATTCGGGCAAACCATTTTCTGAAAATAAATATGAAGTATTACAGTCAAATGTATATACGGGCGCTAAATCCATTGCTGATGCACTTGCACAGGGCGCTAATCTGGTATTGGCTGGCCGTGTAGCCGATCCCTGTTTAACATTAGGCGTTTTGGTTCATCACTTTGGCTGGAAAATAGGGGAGGGGCTTTCACAACAGGATTTAGACCGGCTGGCTTCCGGTATTGCCGTTGGTCATTTGCTGGAATGCGGGGGACAGGCTTCCGGTGGAAATTCTTATGCAGAATGGCCAATGAACTATTCGTTGAGTAACCTTGCTTATCCTATTGCAGAGGTAGCAGAAGATGGTTCTGTTGTATTTTCAATTTTGGAAGGACAAGGAGGAAAAATGAGCCGTAATACACTACGTGAACAGCTTATTTATGAAATCCATGACCCGGCTAATTACATTACACCGGATGTTATTGTTGATTTAACCCGGGTAAAAATAGAAGATATTGGCCCTAACCGTGTACGATTTGCTGGAGCGAAAGGTAAGTCCCGTCCTGGAAAGCTAAAGCTTACCATTGGTTTGATGGAAGGATATATGAGCGAACAATTTTTCTTTTTTTCCTGGCCGTACGCATACGAAAAAACGCAACGATTTATTGAAACAGCTAAAGAGATATGGTCTAAATTGCCACTAAATATGGAGCGTTTCGAGTTTCAGTTGGTTGGGCTGAATGGTATACATGGTGCCGCTGCACCAATGCCTCCAAAAGAAATTTTGGATGAACTTAATGAAATTGGTGTGCGCGTTGTAATTAAACATAATGATAACAGAACAGGTAAAATGGCTTTACAATCCCTATTCTGTTTGGGTTTAAACGGGCCTCCCGGGCTTATTGGCATGCCGGGCTGGGGAAAGCAGGATAAAGTTGTGCTTAGTCTTTGGCCTTCGCTTATTCCAAGAAATTGGGTAGAAGAAAAGACGGAGATGGTTGAGGTCTGAAATACTAAATGAAAAAAATGAAGCTGATAGATATTGCCAGTGCCCGTTCCGGGGATAAAAACAATGTATGTAATATAGGGGTGATGGCCCGTAAGCCGGAACATTATGCTATATTGAAAGAGAAGGTAACAGCAGAAAAAGTAAAAGCTCATTTTGGTGAACTGATTAAAGGAAAGATAGAACGTTATGAATGGGATGCTATTGAATCGCTCAATTTCGTTTGCTACCAAGCATTAGATGGAGGCGCCTCCCGTTCTTTGCGTATGGATACGCTTGGAAAAAACTTTGCAAGCCATTTGTTGAGAATGGAAATAGAAATTTAAGTATAAAAACGGAAATCATTAAATAAGAACACATGACACCAACTAATCCATTCACTTTGGAGCATGAACTGCTCCGCCAATCTTTTCGGCAGTTTATAGAAAAAGAAATCACTCCTAATATAGAGCATTGGGAAAGTAATAAGATTTGTGACCGTACTGTATTTCAGAAGATGGGAGAGCATGGTTTTTTAGGTGTGGGCTTCCCGGAGGCTTATGGTGGCAGCGGTATGGATATGTGGTCGGCAGTGGTAATTACAGAGGAGCTGGCGTATGCTAATGTGGGGGGGCTTTCTTTATCATTATATGCACATACATACCTGGCTTTGCCGGCTATTAATGCACTTGGAACAGAAGAACAGAAACAGCAGTATCTGGTACCGGCTTTAAAAGGTGAAAAGATTGCTGCGCTTGGCATTACCGAGCCTGGTGCGGGTTCTGATGTCGGAGGTATTACTACCCGTGCAGAAGATAAGGGCGACCATTTTATTGTGAATGGATCCAAAATGTTCATTACCAACGGCACCCTGGCCGATGTTATTATACTGGCAGTTCGTACAGGAGAAGACCATAACTTAAGCCTGTTGTTATTTGATACTAAAACTCCTGGTTTTTCTGCTATTGCAGTACATAATAAATTAGGTATGCATTCCTCGGATACAGCGCAATTGTTTTTTGAGAATTGTGTGGTTCCTAAATCGGCTTTGCTGGGTAAACAGGGTCATGGCTTTTATTATATAATGAGCAATTTCCAGGAAGAAAGGCTAATTGCTTGTGTTACCGGTACTGCAGGAGCAGATTTGGCTGTACAAAAAGCAAAAACATACATGAAAGAAAGAGAAGCCTTTGGCCAGCCAATAGCCAAGTTTCAGGCATTGCGTCATAAGTTGGCAAAAATGGTTGTGAATGTAGAAGCTTGTCGTTCAATGGCCTATCGTGCTGTAGCAGAATACATTGAAAAGGGGCCGGAAGCTTACCGTATTATTTCTATGGCAAAAGTATTTGTTGGAGAAGAGGCGTTTAATATTATTAATGAATCTTTACAAATTCATGGTGGTTGGGGATATATGGAAGACTATGGAATTGCCCGTTTATTACGTGATTTCCGTCTGTTGAATGTTGGTGCAGGAACTACTGAAGTGATGCTGGAAATCATCAGTAAAGTGGAGTTAGATGAAGTAAGTCATAAAAAACAAATAAAAGCAAGAATATAGGGCATTCTAATATACTGAATCTTACCGAATTTGCGATTGCAAATGCGGTTAGATTCAGTAATGCTGAGCGAATGAATTTGTAAATTCTGCAAACTCATTCAGCCGAAGTATAAATAATAACCTTTTTTATATGTTCGCCAGAAAAGCCGGTTACCGTAATCATATAGACACCATTAGCAAGATTTTTTAAGTCTGTTTGTTGCACATATAACCCTTCAACAGACAGCAACTGTTTCTGGTAAATCAACTCTCCGAGCGAATTTATTATTTTAATTGTATATGCAGCCTTTTCGGGGGCATGGAATGAAACAAAGAAATTGCCATCATTAGGATTAGGATATACTGTAAAAGAATAGCTTTCTTTCAAATCGTTAATACTTGCAGTTGTAACGATAACACTTTCGGAAGGACAATCACTGCCATCAACAATAACCATATATTCACCATTTTCCGTAGCATTATAAATCTGGCTGGTTGCTCCTGTTACCGGTGTTCCACCTAAGTACCACTGGTAACCAGGGCCGGTGGTAGATGTAAGTGTTGCCCCGGCCAGAGAGATTTCTGGTGTTGGGTTTACTATAATCATATATGTGTCAGGAGTTCCGGGACAGCCATTTATTGATGGGGTCACAGTAATGGTAGAGGAAACAGGCGTACTTCCTGAATTAGAGGTGATGAATGCCGGCACATTTCCTGTTCCGCTTCCTGGAAGATTGATAGCCGTATTGGAGTTTGTCCAGGTATAGCTGGCACCAGGAGGCGTACTGCTGAAAACTGTTTCGGGAATAGTTCCTGCACACACATCAATATCGGCTACAAAAGCAATAGTTGCTGTGGGAGTAACTGTTAATGTTATGTTATTGCTGGTTACTGTTTGTGGGCAGCTTCCGTCTGAAGTTACCTGGCAACTGATATTGTCGCCTTCTGTCATAAGGGAGGGGGTATAGGTTGCATTTTGTGCGCCATTAATAGGGAATCCATTCAAAAACCATTGGTATATTGGGTTTGTTCCTGCATTTGTTGGAGTGGCTGCAAATGTTGAAGCTGAATCATGACAACTTGGATTAGTTCCTGCTGTAATGGCTATTGAAACACCGGGTGTTGTGACTGAGACTAAAGATATTGTTATACTATTGCTGGTATCTGTAGTTGTACTTAAACAAAGCGCGTTAGAAGTAACAATACAGGTAATGATATCTCCATCAGCAGGATTTGGTGGTGTATAGCTTATTCCAACAGATGTATTTACACCATTTTTTTGCCACTGGTAGTATGGGGTGCTGCCTCCATTGGTAGAAGT
The DNA here is from genome assembly GCA_023251835.1 of Bacteroidota bacterium. Classification (GTDB taxonomy): domain Bacteria; phylum Bacteroidota; class Bacteroidia; order 2-12-FULL-35-15; family 2-12-FULL-35-15; genus 2-12-FULL-35-15. The sequence continues at coordinate 81,935 of JAHEXZ010000016.1, forward strand.
AGCAGTAAAAGAGATTGGTATATTGGGGCAGGTTGGTATTGAACCAGATGAAACAGCAATGGAAACTGATGGCATCACTATAGGATTTACAGTCATTGTGAGGCTGCTGCTGGTTATTGTTGCCGGATTTGCGCAGTTTGCATTGGATGTTAAAGTGCAATTAATTATATCACCATTCGTAAGAGCAGATGAAGTAAATGATGTGCCGCTGCCCATAATTATACTATTCACACGCCATTGATAAGTAGGGCTTGTTCCTCCGTTGACGGTTGAAGAAGTAAGGGTGGTTGATGTTCCAGCACAGATAGTTGTTGTGCCAGATATAGAAATTTCCGGAATAACATTTGGGGTTATAGTCATATTTATTCCTGTGCTGGTAGCTGTTGTTGGGCTTGCACATGAAGCGCTGGATGTGAGCTTACATGTAATAACAGGATTGCCCCCCAGACTGTTTGTTGTATAGGTTGAATTTGTTTCTCCTGGTATTGCGCTGCCATTTACATACCATTGGTAGGAAGGACTATTACCACCATTAACGGGTGTTGCAGTAAAAGTAACCTGTGTTCCCTGGCAAACACTGTTGGAGCCTGATGTAATGGCTGTGGTAACGCCAGGTGTCACATTTCCTATGGTGATATAATTTGTTTTTACTATGGTATCACTGCCATTGGAGTTGGTGGCAATAAGTGTTACAGTATATGTTCCATTTGATGTATATGTATGTGTTGGTGATTGTGTAGTATAATCAATAGTTCCGTCATTATTTATATCCCATTGCCAGGAAGAGGTGAATCCTAATGTTTGGTCGGTAAAGGTAACTGTTGCCGGAGCGGAGCAGGAATTGGTAGTGTTTGCAGTGAATTGAGCTTGTGGCGGGCTGGCGCATGCTGTAAGACAAGAGGCTGCATTATATGCGGTTCTTATGGCATTTCCGGGTTGAGTACCAAAACCATTTGTTAACAGTATGCCTGTGCTTGTTAAATGACAATAACTCATTATTGTGCCGCCATTTGTTGGTGTAGGCCCGGGAGAACAGGAGCCTTCTACAGCATAACAATCGTCAATTGCTCCACCCGTCCAGCCACACCAGTGTGTATGGTGAGAGCCGAAATTGTGACCCAACTCATGCGTTACCACTTCTACTGTCCAGCTATAATTAGGATACGCGGAATAGGTATTATCAATATTACTTATACCATAAGCATTAGAAGGATCGCAAATAATATCTAAGTAGGCTAATCCCCCTGCACCAAGATTTCTGGTGGTTAATAAGTGAGCTACATTTCCATTGAAAGTTGTACGGATTGCCTGAAAGTTGTTGAGAAGGTCATTTGAGGTGGTGTATGGGATATAAGGGTCAGATGAAGTCCATACATATACCTGGGATAGCTCTGTGTTAATAGTTTCATTGTTATAGAGTAATTGTACTACATTAAACATTCCGGTAACATAATTTGTTACATTGGTAACGCCTCCCTGGTCAAGAAACATTTGATAATCACACTCAAAGTATATTTTAATACATTGGTTGCTTTGTAAATGCGGGCCATTATGGTTGCCGGATTTGGCTTGGATCTGGTCAGTTACACCGCATTTGAATTCCCTGGCAAAACGTAAATCACTTTCTTTGTATAAAATGTAAATAGTATTATTAACATTAGCTTTATCATTCCACAAGCCCAATACGTAATTTTGATTATTGCAGGAAAATACGGCCATTATTGTATTATCAAAGAAACTCCATGCGGCCAGCGATGGTGTTGTTCCTGAAACTGTTCCCTGATAATGAAGCCCCGGAGTATAGTGTACCATTTCATTTTTATCTGTTATAACTGAGAATTTATCGGTTACTATTTTAGCATTGTGTAGTTCAAATGTTATTTGATTGTTGGTTGTAACAGGAATTGTAAGTTTTAATAAAGGAGCATTAGTCTTATTGATGTGTTCCTGCTCTTTTAAGTTAAGCTCAAGAAAAACAGCATTGCGTATATCTTTACTTATATCAATGGGGGAGGGGCTGGATAGAATTTTAAAAAGAGCATTACTTTCATTTTGATTTTTTGATGCATTTTCTTTATTATATCCAAATGTATTTGCCATCATAAAAATGGCCATTAGAAATGTAAATATGAAAGTAAGGGGTAGTTTTATTTTCATGTGTATCGGTAGTCTTTGTTAGATCTTATACTTTTATCCTTAGCCATTGATTATATACGTCAGTGTCACCCGATAGCTATCGGGTTTTCCAACATTCCGTAATTTCTGAATTTTTAGAACCGCCCATAATTTTTTTATAATTAAAACAAGCATTTATCGTACAAGTGTAACTGTTCCTGTATAAGTGTGTGTGCGGCCTTTAATATCTTTAATAGAAAACTGATAAATATAAACATCCTTTTGTGCTATAGCATTGCCGCCATTGGCTCTGCCATCCCAAGGTTCATCATAGTGTTTTGTTTCATATATTTTGTTTCCCCAACGATCAAAAATGGTCATTTTGTACTCTAAGAGACCATATCCATATCCCTGAAAGCAATCGTTAATTCCATCTCTGTCAGGTGTGAATGCGTTAGGAACAAAGAATGACCACTCTGGTTCAATGGTAATTGTTCTGTAAGTTGAGTCAGTACAGCCATATTGATTAGCAACAGCAAGCATTATGATATAGCTGCCAGTATCTGCATACTCATGTGGTGCAGGGGTGGCATCCGTTGAAGTGGTGGAGTCACCGAAGTCCCAGTTCCATACTGTTGCACCCATAGATAAGTTTTTAATTGTGATTCCGGGATTCATAACAGATACCGTTTGTGGTTCAGCATTAAAATTTGCAATAGGATTCGGGTAAACAATAATGTAGTTGCTTTTAGTAAGTGTGCTCACACAACCGCTATCGGTGGTTGCTGTTAGTATAATATCAAAATTGAGAGCTGTTGGTGTAGGCGTACTGCCTGTATTGTTACTATAACAATAATATCCATCTGCAGAATTACCAGTAGCTCCTGGTTCTCCATAATTCCATACATAGGAGGTAATATTTCCGCTTACTGTGCTTTGGAAATTTACACATAGCGGGCTGCAACCATTGGTATCCGGTGCGGTAAAGTTTACAACCGGGTTAGGATTAATGGTAATGATTTTAGTAATAGAATCACTGCATCCGAAGTTAGAAGTAACAGTGAGTTGAGTATTATAAGTGCCTGTTAAAGAATAAAGATGAGAAGTATTTTGGTTGTTTTTTAAAGGGCCACCATCTCCAAAATCCCAAGCCCAAAACTGTATAATATCAGGAGGCGAAATGGTAGACGCATTATTTAAAAATACAACAGAACCTTCACAAACATTACCAAACGAGAAGTTTGTGGTTGGCAGAGGATGAATATAAATATTTTTTGTAGTAGTATCTTTACAGCCATCGCTGGTGGTAACAATTAATTCAACCGTGTATGTTCCATAATTTGAATAGGCATGGTTGGGATTCTGTAGGATTGACAAAGGGTTATTATCTCCATAATTCCATGACCACGCATTAATAGTTGCACCTGCATTGGTGGAATTATCCGCGAAAGGAATAGTATCACCTATGCAGGCTTGGGCATCTGCAAAGTCGGCTGTGGGTTTTGGAAACTGATCACTAAGGGAGATGACGGTATCAAAGCTGCATCCCAGGCTGGATGTAACGAAACAGTTATAGGTACCGCTTGTTAAACCAGTAGCTTTTGAAGTGCTGTCATTGAGTAGTGCATTTGAGACAGAGGGAGTCCATGTAATACCTGTAATTTGTTGGTTGCCAAGAAGTGTAATAGTGATATCACCATTATTATCCAAGGCACACAAGGGATTTGTTTTTTGAACAGAAATAGCATTGCTATTATTGGTAATTTTAATGGTATCGGTATAAAAAGAAGGACTACAGGCACCGTCTTTAATGGATACAACATGATTTCCCAACGTTAGGTTTGTTCTGACAGAATCCGTATTCCCATCGTCCCAAAAAAAGGAAAAAGGAGGTATTCCAAGTGTTGGTGTTACTTTTACGGTGTTTAATTCGGGGTCACAGGGGTCAGAAGTAATTTGAATATCTGCCTCCCCACAGGCTTCGCGTCCAAATGGTAGGGTTTGGAGGAAGCCATCGCCAGAAGCAACAATATCAGAATTGATTGCATAGGCAATATCGTAAACAGCTGTGGTTGTTGGCTGGAACTCTTTTTGTATTAAATTGAAATCAAAACGGTAAACGCCATTTGATGCACCCACAAACAGGTTGTTACATTTATCAGCCAGTATGCCGCTTCCAAGATTTTGTTGTCCTCCGGGTATAACAGCGCTGCTAATTAAGGCCTGAGTGTTCATATCCCATTTTTTGATTGTGGCACCATCAGAAGTAAACAAAAAAGAAGTGCCACCCAATGTCATAAAGTTATAGCCATTTGCAGACCATCCCGGATAATAGGTTGGTGTGGAAATTCCTATTTCGGAGAGATTGTATCCGTCACCGATATTAGTAATGGTGTTGTTTTGGCTATCTGTAAAAGTAAGAATATTGGGGTTAGAGTGTTTTAAATATGCTTTTCCAAATTCATCTACACATAAACCGGCAACATCACTTTGTGATTGGTTATAAACCGATTTAGCATTTACCAAAGTTCCTGTATTTACGTCTATTTCGGCAATATTTAATGTTGGGCTGGTGGTGCCCCCTCCGGCAACAATGACTTTGTTGGTGACACAGTTTAAGGCTAAACGCCAATGTTCCCGGAAATTACCGTCATAAGAACTTTGCCATATCAGGGATGATGTAGAACTATACTTATATGTACGTGCACCATTTGAAACAAACCCTTCGCATAAATAAAAGCTACCATTTCCTTCTACAAGCATATCGCCATAATAACTTTGGTCAATCCCGCTATTACTTAATGACCAAATGACTGCACCGCCAGAAGAAGGGTATTTCTCAACAGTATAGCCACCTTGCTGTCCACCGTATATATATATATTTCCGGCATTATCTACCCCATTGTCATAAGCCTGGGCCGGGGTAAAACCTGGAACAAGCAGCCATGGGTCAATAATGAGTTCTTTGTTTTTTTCGTAAAAAGGGATATCAAACGAAACCGTGTTTTCACTGATTTTAAAAGAAGACCCAATTTTTTCATGGTTTTCTGAGTAAAAAGTAACGGGAGCATGGTCAATGATGTCTCCAGCGATGGTTTTTATTTGAATATCACCATTTTTATTTATGATTTTCACATTCTTATCGTATTGCATTTTAACAAGGCTCAAGTCTGCTCCCGGATGAATTAAAAGATTGTATTTTATGCCATTATCCGGATGAAAAATATATTCTATATCAATGCCGGGATATAAATCTTTATAAATAAGTTTAGAATAGCCATCGCAAAAAAGAGTTTGGAGCCTATTATTCTCATTGTTTACGATATAGGAGTAATGGGTTGTTTGCTTGTCCTGTGGGATAATTATGGCATTAGGATTTGAGTTAAGCCATTTAACAAAAATGTATTCGGTTGTATTTTTTATTTTCCGGACTCTTTCTTCTCTTTCTTCTTCGCTTTCGAAAAAACTAAATAGAGGAACTTTTGATTTTGTATAGGAATTAAACCGATAGCGAATACCATCGTTATAAAAAAACACTTGCTGACCTTTATCTATGCAATATTGAAATCCTTTTTTATCTTCGGGAAGCAGGTTATCAAACTGGCCTTTGTTTTCAATAAAGGCTTTGCGTTCAAATGGAATAATTTTCCAGGGAAGGTTGTTTGCTGTTTTATTATACTTGTTTTGAGAAAACGCTGAAAAGCTTGTGAAAAGAATCACAATCAGAAGAGAGCCCAATTTAATGTCTCGTACTATTTTTCTCATGCTTTTTCTCCCTCGGCCAAATCCTGTATCAACAAATATAAGGTTTTTTAAATAAGATAAAAAGAATTAAAGAATGGTTGCATGGTAAGAAACAGCTTTATTTGTTTCGTTCGGATTATACACTTCGGCTGAATGAGTTTGTCAGTTTTACAAACTCATTCACTCAGTATATATTGCCTAATTTGGAAAAGGCTTTTTAAATATCTTTTTCTTCGGTAGTATTAACAAGATTCTCCGGTGCCGGGTTTTGCAGGTTTTCTTTTGTTTTTTTAGAAAAAAAACGTTTTTGGAATAATATAATCAAAGCAACACCTATGCTGATAGAGGCATCTGCAATATTAAATACAGGTCTGAAGAAAATAAAATCTTCTGTTCCCCAAAAAGGAAACCAGGTCGGAAAATGACCTTTGATAACAGGAAAGTAGAGCATATCTACAACCTTACCATGCAGGAAACCGGCATATCCGCCTTCTTCGGGTAGGAAGCGGGCTATTTCATAATTGCTATCGCTAAATAATATACCGTAAAAAGCACTGTCAATAATATTTCCAACAGCGCCTGCAAAAATTAAAGCAATGCAGGTGATATAAAATTTATCTTCTTTCTGGCGGGTGAGTGACCATAAATACCATCCAATGGCAACGACAGCTACAATGCGAAAAACACTTAAAAAAAGTTTACCAAAATTCCCACCAAACTCCATTCCATAGGCCATTCCATTGTTTTCAGTAAAATGAATGATAAACCAATCACCGGCAATATGTACTTCCTCTCCAAGAAAAAAATGAGTTTTTATATATATTTTGACTAATTGGTCAATTAGCAATACAAGGAATATAATGATTAACGGTTTTCTCACGAGTGGCCAATTTTTAATATAGATTTACAAAATTAAAAATATTCGGGAGTATAGGGTGCTTTTTTGCCACAGATTGCACAGATTTTCACAGATTATTGAAGGTTTTTGGTTATGGATATAATTTTTTTCTTCCAGGCGGTATCGGCTTTTTCAATGCTGATATTATCACAGTTGTTGAATGCTGCGAATTTTTTTAGTTTGGATGCAAACAGCATGTTAAAAGAGTCGTTGGGTTTGAATTTTTTTTCAAAATGTATAGATTTAATAGAGAATGTTTTCGTTGCTCTGTCTGCTTTGGGGTCGAAACGCGCAATAAATTTGTCGCCATATAAAACAGGCAATGTGAAATAGCCATATTTGCGTTTAGGTTCCGGTAAGTAACATTCAATCATGTAAT
>JAHEXZ010000016.1:89170-93376 GCA_023251835.1 Bacteroidota bacterium
TTTTTTAGCATACCAAACGCTTTGATTAGCTTTTCGCGGGTATCTTCCGGCTTGATCACTTCATCTATATATCCCCTTTCAGCAGCGCGGTATGGATTTGCGAAATGCTCAATATATTCTTTTTCTTTTTCAGCAAGTTTGGCCGAAGGATCTTTAGCTGCAGCAATTTCATTTTTAAAAATAATTTCAGCGGCTCCTTTTGCACCCATAACGGCAATTTCTGCTGTTGGCCATGCATAATTCATATCAGCTCCAATATGTTTGCTGTTCATTACATCATAAGCGCCACCGTAAGCCTTACGTGTGATAACTGTTATACGAGGAACAGTAGCCTCACAGAAAGCATATAATAATTTAGCGCCATTGCTGATAATTCCATGCCATTCCTGGTCAGTTCCGGGTAAAAAGCCCGGAACATCTTCAAACACCAAAAGAGGAATATTAAAGCTATCGCAAAAACGCACAAAACGAGCCGCTTTTGCAGAAGAATTGATGTCAAGCACACCAGCTAGAAATGCTGGCTGATTGGCAACTATACCAATGCTTTTACCCGCCAAACGGGCAAACCCCACAACTATATTTTCGGCAAAATCTTTGTGAACTTCAAGGAAAGAACCGGTATCAATTACCCCGTTAATTACATCTCTCATATCATAAGGCTGGTTAGGGTTCGCTGGTATGATAGAGCTTAGCTGTGTTCGTTTTTCATTGCCGTTACTTTCATAGTGAATACCCGGTGCATCTTCTTCACAGTTTTGAGGTATGTAGCCCAACAGCGCTTTAATATTATTAATACACTCAATTTCATTGGCACAGGAGAAATGGGTTACTCCTGATTTTGTGGAGTGTGTAGAAGCACCACCAAGCTCTTCAGAAGTAACTTCCTCATGCGTAACTGTTTTTACTACATTGGGGCCGGTGACAAACATATAGGATGTGTTTTCCACCATCATAATAAAATCTGTGATGGCCGGAGAGTATACGGCACCACCAGCACAAGGGCCCATAATAGCGGACAGTTGTGGAATAACTCCGGACGCTCTGGTATTGCGATAAAAAATATCGGCATAACCTCCAAGTGATACAACGCCTTCCTGTATGCGGGCACCGCCACTATCGTTCAAACCAATAACAGGAGCACCATTTTGCATGGCAAGATCCATTATACGGCAAATTTTTTCGGCATGTGTTTCACTTAATGAGCCGCCAAATACAGTAAAATCCTGAGAAAATATATATACTAATCTGCCATTAATGGTTCCAAAGCCTGTTATTACTCCATCGCCCAGGTATTTTTCACGTTCCATACCAAATTCAACAGCACGATGTGTTACAAACATTCCTATCTCTTCAAAGCTCCCCTCGTCTACTAAAAAATGAATGCGTTCTCTGGCGGTTAATTTCCCCTTTTTGTGTTGTGATTCAATACGTTTTTGTCCGCCTCCTAATAATGCTTCCGCTATTTTTTTATCAAGCTCTTGTAGTTTGTTTTCCATTTCGGATATGTAATTTAATTGAGCTATCAAAAGTAGTAAAATATACTCAATCTTAGCGAGTTTAAGGAAGCTGGTGTGCTTAACTCGCTTAGAGTCAGTTATGCTGAGTAAATGAGCTCCTTAAACTGTTTAGCCGAAGTATAAATGGGTTACATATAAACGAATAGTACGAATTTGCAGAACATATGCAGGCTTCCTTAATCTTTGATAGTACGTTGTTCTTAAAGAATATAGTAGCGTTTTCCGGGTCAATTAAACAAATTAATCATTAATTTAGCATCTCCAAATTAAAGTGTTAATGAATAAGTTTTTGCGTTATTTTATTCAGGGATTAATTATTACCGTTCCCGTGGCGATTACAGCATTTGTTGTATATAAAGTGATTGAGGGTGTTGGGTCTTTTTTCGGTTTTTTTGGTGTAATTGTAAGCCCCTTTGTCGACCCTTTTATTGTAATAGCTATTGCCATTGGTTTAATTTTTTTAATGGGCTTACTTGGCTCATCTATAATCCTGCGTCCGTTATTTATGATGTTCGACAATGCGATGGAGCATACTCCGGTGATTAAAACGGTATATTCTTCAATAAAAGATTTGCTGGCAGCATTTGTGGGAAGTAAAAAACGTTTTAATAAACCGGTATTGGTTACTATAAACAAAGAGAACAATATTCAACAATTAGGTTTTGTTACACAGGAAGATTTGAGTGAACTTAACCTTAAATCGGGAACGGTAGCAGTTTATGTTCCTTTATCTTATTCTTTTTCAGGTAATTTGATAGTGGTTCCGGCAGACCATGTTACAGCCGTTAATGCGTCCTCTTCAGAAGTGATGAAGTTTATTATTTCAGGTGGAGTAACAGATATTGATGAATAACTCATGTTACGCAAAGAAAAAGATTTAAAAATGATAGACTTTTATACTTATAATGGACAAGAGAATTGATAAAGAGAGAATGGTAATTTTCTCAAAAAAACAATAAAAGTGACTGCTTTAAAAAATTCATACTCACTATCATTGTCATTTCGAATCCTGCTGAAAGCAGGAAGAGAAATCTTTGCAATTGATTGACAAGATTTCTCACTGTGTTCGAAATGACAGGTGGAAATATAGAGATATTCTGAATTAGATATAAATTTTGCGTAACATCAGTGAATAATTAATTCGGAGAAACGGGTCCTATAGAGAGACTTTTTTCTTAATTTTGGCAGAAACCTATAAAAATAATACTACGATGAAAAAACACATACTAATTTTTTGGATATTAAGTAGTTGTATTGTTTATAGCTCACTGGCACAGGTCAATTATCAATGGGCGAAAGGCGTGGGAACTACAAATGGAGACATAGGGTCAAGTACAGCTGTTGATGATACTGGTAATGTATATATTGCAGGATTACTGGGTAATGGTACGGCCGATTTTAATCCGTTTGGAGGGGGAGCTTTTTCTGTTACTTCGGAACAAACGTTCGATTGTTTTTTTGCAAAATATGACTCCACCGGAAATTGCAAGTGGGCAAAGAGTTTTGAGCCTATGTCAGGAGCGTCTGTAGCTGGTGTATCAATCGCAATTAGTAGTCTTGGTGATATTTATATTTCGGGAGTTTTTACTGGTACTGTTGATTTTGATGCATCTTCTTCCGGAAGTACTAATCTTACTTCAATCGGGGGAGCGGATGTTTTTTTAGTAAAATATACGAATGACGGAGCATTTCAATGGGTGAAACAGTTGGGTGGAAACAGCGATGAGGCAGCAACAGGTTTGGCGATTAATGGAACAGATACAGTTTACCTGGCTGGATACTATGAAAGCGCAATGGCAGATTTTATGGATTCTTCCGGTTCTCCCGAAGGGGACATTACAAATTATGGAGGAAAAGATGGTTTTTTAGTTGGTTATAGCAGTGCCGGAACCTTTCTTTGGGCAAAAAGTATTGGTGGAATGGAGGATGATGTTGTTAATGCCATTGACGCAAATGGTTCATGGGTAGTTGTAACAGGGTATTTTAAAGATTCAATCATATTAGGAGGCGGGGTAGATACTCTTGTTGCTGTGAGTTCTCAAGATGCTTTTTTTGCAAAATTTACTCTTGATGGTTACCCCGCCTGGGCTTATAGCATAAGAGGACAAACGGGAAGTATTGCTGCAGGTACTGGTGTTGTCATGGATGCAAATAATATAAATATTACCGGCCTTTTCAAAGGCACCATTGATTTTCCCGATCCAGCTAACCTCAGCCAGGTAGCCGCAACTGAAACCGCAACGGGTAAACAGGATATTTTCTTTGCCAAATATCCGATAAGTCATTCTTTCGATTTTGTAAAAATAATTGGGGGTAGTGATAATCTGGTTGATAGTATTGTTTCGGCAGATATTGAGCTTGACCAATCCGGTGATATATACCTGACAGGAGCTTTTTGGGGAACTATAGATTTTGATCCAGGCGGTATTACTAATACATACTCGAGTATGGCTGTGAATACGAGTGATGTGTTTTTTGCAAAATATGAACCAACAGGTGAATATGATTGGGTAAGGCGGTTGGGGCAGGTTGCTGATGATAAAGGTTTGGGTATAGCTGTAGATGATGCAGAGAATGTATATATAACAGGAGCTTTCCAGGATACCGTTGACTTTGATCCGGGAGATGGCCTGGCAAATAGAGAAAGTAAAGGTTCAAACGATATATTTATCGCTAAGTATAGTCAGGG
>JAHEXZ010000058.1:0-31371 GCA_023251835.1 Bacteroidota bacterium
TTTGCTTCAGCCCTGACAGTATCACCTGTGAAAACATCAATTGTATCGCAAATATTTCTATTGATTACCAAAGGAGGTATGTTGCCTGTTGCAGCAATGTTAAAATACATTTCCTGGTCATCTAGAAAATCAACGCTGTCTGTTAAATTGTAAGGTCCATCAAATCCAAGTCCCGGCTGGTCAAACCGTCCAACCTGAAAATAATCAACTCCATTTCCCTGGTTTACTCCAGCAGTAGCAGGAACTCCTCCAAAACCTCCAAATCCGCCTGAAGCATCCCCTGTTGTCCAGCTCATATCGCCATAACAAAATCCAACATTATTGCCCGCAGGTAATAAAGAATCTGTTCCATCTGTAATAATCAGCTGAAAGGTGTTCAGTTTATCGCTATACCAGTTGTAGTAACCCACACCTTCCCACTTAACAATCATTGCAGTAGGAGTAATTTTGTAATATACTAAACCGCTTAAAGAATCGCGGGTATCTACATCACCCCAAAATGGTGCTATCATGCTGAAAAGGGAAGAAGGAAAGGAATCCGGAGTGTATTCGTAATAGGGGGTATTGAAAGAAATATTTCCATTATTGTTGATGTAAACAGAATCGTAATTGGTGCCGAAATAATTAAAGGTAAATGGCAAAGCAATTAAATCGGTATAACCATCATCATTCCTGTGGTCTAAGGGATTGTATGATGAATCAACACTATTAAATGGCACTACTGAAAAACTACTATCCAATGGAATCAGGCAACTGCACATTGAGCGCTGATTTCTTAACGACAACACTTCCAATGATGGTTTTATTCTTTCACTTCCTGTAGCAATACTACCAAATTGGTATTTTTTTGATAAATCTAACAGCCCGTTTTGTTTAAGTTGATTATACTGCTGGGTTGTAATGCTCACATTATTTTGAGCTGAAGCCAAAATAGTACCTGAACATGCTAAAAGTAGAAATATTTTTTTCATAGGCTTCAGTTGTTTAGAGGGTTAGTTTTCAAAAAAAGTAAGTCGAAAAAGAACGTTTTTATTTTATGAGCTTTGTTTATTAGACGATAGTTTTAAAAAAAGGTTGCCTAATGGGAGAAAAAAAATTTAGCATCCTATAGATAACATTTTTCCTTTTTTTCCGTAACAGGCTTTTTAATTTAAAAAGCCAAAGCCTTATATTCGGGAAATAAATGGCAAGCAATTTTATACTTCGACTAAACGAGTTTATGCTTCGGCAAGCTCAGCAAACAAGGGAACTCGTTTGCTCAGTATAACCGATTTTAAGCGAGTTAAGCGCACCGGCTTACTTAAACTCGCTAAGATTCAGTATATTTAAAAAGATATAGTTCAATAATACGTATATTATAAAAAAACATGATCCGTACCTATTCATACGAAGAAGTATTTGAAAATAGCATGCTCTATTTTGGTGGTGATGAATTAGCTACCTCTATCTGGATAAATAAATATGCATTAAAAAATGCTGAAGGAAAGTTTATAGAGCTCACCCCTGCGGATATGCATAGCCGTATAGCAAAAGAGTTTGCACGCAAAGAGAATGAATACAAAGATAAGCAGCCAGCTATTGATACAACCCATTTATCGGAATACGGCCAAAAACGTGAGTTACTGGATGAAAATAAAATATTCAATTACTTCAAAAATTTCAAATACATTATCCCTCAGGGAAGCATCATGGCTTCATTAGGCAATCCCTATATTTTTGCCTCACTCTCTAACTGCATTGTATTACCTGAAATATATGATTCGTATGGCGGTATATTTTATGCTGACCAGCAGATGGCACAACTGTTCAAAAGAAGATGTGGTGTTGGTGTAGATATTTCAACATTGCGTCCGGCAGGTGCCAGAATAGCAAATGCAGCCAGAACAAGCAGCGGTGCAGTTACATTCATGGAACGTTTTTCCAATACTACACGCGAGGTATCCCAGGAAGGAAGACGCGGAGCACTAATGATTACTATGGATATTGCACATCCGGATATTGAGCAATTTGTAACTATCAAGCAAGATCTGTCGAAAATAACAGGAGCAAATGTTTCGGTACGCTTATCTGACGAATTTATGAATGCAGTAACTAATGATGAAGAATATACATTACGTTTTCCTATAGATGCCGCACAACCATTGGTCAGCAAAAAAATCAAAGCCCGTGATCTATGGAATACCATTATTATGTGTGCACATAAAACTGCAGAACCTGGTTTAATATTCTGGGACAGGCAACACCATTACTCTACTTCATCTGTATATCCCGGATTTAAAAATACATCCACCAACCCTTGCTCAGAAATAGCAATGCAGGGTGGCGACAGTTGTCGTTTGATTGCACTTAACCTGTTTAGCTTTATTGATGAGCCATTTACCAGAAATGCCAGCTTTAATTATAAAAAATTTTACGAAACTACATACGAAGCGCAACGTTTGATGGATGACCTTGTAGACCTCGAACTGGAGCATGTAGAACGTATTTTAGGCAAAATAAAATCTGACCCTGAGCCGGCATATATCAAATTTGTTGAAGAAGAAACCTGGAAACTTTTTTATAATTCAGGAAAAAAGGGACGAAGAACAGGACTTGGTTTCACTGCATTAGCAGATGCTATGGCTGCATTAGGTTTTAAATTTGATTCTGAGAACGCTTTAAAAGAGATAGAAAAAATCATGAAAGTGAAGTGTGAAGCTGAGTTTGACAGCTCTATCGACATGGCTATTGAACGTGGAAAGTTTGAAGATTTTAATCCCAAAATTGAAAACACCTCAGCATTTGTTCACATGCTGCAAAAAGAACTGCCTGAAATATACAAGCGTATGATGTTATTTGGCAGAAGAAATATTTCACTCAGTACAGTTGCTCCTACCGGCTCATTAAGTATACTGTCGCAAACATCATCCGGAATTGAACCTGTATTTCAATTGCATTATATCCGAAGAAAAAAAATAAATCCCAATGATAAAAATGCACGAGTAGATTATCTCGATCAATCCGGTGATTCCTGGCAGGAATTTGATGTATATCACCCGAAATTAAAGCTGTGGATGGAGATAACTCATGAAAACGATATAAAGAAAAGCCCCTATAACGCCTCTACCGCATCAGAAATAGATTGGTTGAAACGAATAAAAATACAATCAGTTGTTCAGAAATATACAACACATTCTATCAGCTCAACCATTAATTTACCTGCGGATACTTCAAAAGAAAAAGTGCAGGAAATATATTTTGAAGCCTGGAAACAGGGATTAAAAGGTATTACTGTTTATAGAGAGGGTGCACGAAGCGGTGTGCTTGTTTCCGCATCAAAAGAAGTACTCCAACCAACCGGTACACCTGCCAAACGTCCTGATAAAATTGAAGCTGCTGTTGTACGTTTTATGAATATTGATGAAAAATGGATAGCATTTATCGGGCTTATTGATGATAAACCCTATGAAATATTCACGGGTAAGTCTCAAGACCTGCCGATACCTGAATGGGTAGAGAAGGGCTGGATTGTTAAAACAATAACTGAAATCAATGAAAAACAATATGATTTCCATTTTAACAACATTAATAACCAAACTATTGTGGTTAAGGGCTTATCACATGCTTTTAATAAAGAATACTGGAATTATGCAAAGTTAATATCAGGCGTTTTGCGCTATGGTATGCCATTACCTCAAGTTGTTAAACTGGTAGAGCACCTGAACCTGTATGATGCCACTATCAATACCTGGAAACGTGGAGTTGAACGGGCATTAAAAAAATTTATACCGAGTGGTACTCCTGTACAGGATACTGTATGCCCAAATTGTGGTGATCCTAAAGGCTTAATTTATCAGGAAGGGTGTTTAAAATGCAGAAGCTGTGGCTATTCGGAGTGTGGATAGGATTTCAGTTATTTTAAATAAACTCTTCTGAAGATTTTATTAACCGGTTCCTGTACTGAACAAAAATGCTGGATTTTGAAATGAAGCCAATGTACTTGTCTTTATCCAAAACGGGAAGGTTCCAGGCTCCCGTTTCATCAAATTTTTTCATCACCTGTTCCATTTTTTCATCTAAGGAAATTGTTGCAGGAGGCTTACGCATCAGTTCTTTTACATATACTTTATCATACATATCGTGCTTAAACATGATCTCTCTTATATTATCAAGCACAATAACCCCAAGTAGTATTTCATTGGAAACAACCGGAAAAATATTTCGTTTTGAATGTGCTACCAATTCTACCAGTTCACCCAGGGTAGCATAGGGCTGAACCAATTGAAAATCTTTCTCTATCAGGTTATTAATCTTCAATGATGTTAATATATTTTTGTCTTTGTCAGATGTATAAATATGTCCTTTTTTTGCAAGCCTTTTTACATCCATAGAATAAGGCTCAAAATATTTTGAGATAATAAAACTTCCTGCTGAAACAATCATAAGCGGTATCATCAATTCATAACCACCAGTAATTTCAGCAATAAGAAATATAGCTGTAAGTGGTGCATGAAATACTCCGCTTAATATTCCAGCCATTGCTACGATTGTAAAATTGCTCACTGGCGCATCTGCTATACCAAAAAGATTTAAAAGATATGCGAATGCAAAACCAAGGTATGCGCCCACAAAAAGCGAAGGGGCAAAATTACCACCATTACCACCACTGCCTATAGTAACCGCTGCTGCTATGGCTTTAAAAAACATAGCAAATAGAATAAAAATCACTACTGTCCATTTTGTAACTAAACCAGATAAAATACTGTGTTCAAAAAGTTTTTCCGGGTTCAGATCTGCAAGAGTTTTTATGCTTTCATAACCTTCACCAAACAATGATGGAAAAACAAGGATTAATACTGCAAGTATAATACCTCCGAACACCGCTTTTTTATATACTTTTTTCTTTTTGGGTTTAAGGAATGATTCTATTTTCAAATATATTCTTGAATAATATACTGACATAAATCCGGAAAGCAAACCAAGAATAATATAATAAGGTACATTGTGGTAGTCAAAGGGTTGAAGAAGCTTAAAAGAAAAGAGCGTATCCTCCTGCAAAATAATTTTTGATAACAATGCTCCTGTTGCAGCAGCAATTATTAAAGGAATAAATGCGGTAATTGAAACATCAAAAAGTAACACCTCCAATGCAAACAATACACCGGCAATAGGCGAATTAAAAGCACCGGCAATACCTGCTGCCGCACCGCAGGCAAGTAATAGGGTACGATCTTTATAATTGATATGATGCGTTTTTGCATAATTAGAACCAATGGCAGAGCCTGTAACTACAATAGGGGATTCCAAACCGGCAGATCCTCCAAACCCAACGGAAAGTGCACTGGTGATAAGATGCGAATACATTTGGTCTTTAGGCAAAAAACTTGATTTCCTGGCAATAGCGTGTAATATATTAGCTGTTCCTCTGCCCAGCTTCCCCTTCAAATGTTTTTGTACAAACCATACTGTAAGCAAAATACCAATGGTTGGAAAAATTATATACAGAACGTATTGGAAACGTATATGATAGTCATAAGTGATAGCAAGCTGTATATAATGTACCGCTATTTTCAGAAGTACAGCTGCTAAACCTGCTGTAAGCCCCACCAATATGCTGGAAACAACAAGAATCTGCCGGGGATTAAACTTACTGCTTAACCAGTTGATTATTGTTTCGTACAGCTTTAGAAATTTGTCCACTATAAAACAAAATTAAAAATACGATTTTGTACAAAAAAAACATTCGGACAAATATTTATCTATTTTAATATTCCCAACTCCATCACCATAAGTAGGCATAAACCTGTTGTTTTTAATATAAGATTTAATACGTTTTATCCGTCCACCTGTTAATGTATCATTTCCAGTTTCTACAAGTGTTACTTTCCAATTTTCTGAATCCGGTCTGTGTACCTCCATATTATTATTATTTTATAATACCCCCACTCAACTTCAACAACTGTGTTTCTGATATTTTTGCATTAAAACGTGCATCGGATAAACGGGTGACAGCCTCTTCATAACTTTTTTGAGCCAGCTTTAGCTCAATAGAGGTAGTAACTCCAAGCCTGAAACGCTCAAGGGCAATATCGAGATTTTCTTTTGCAAGCAGTTTGCTTTCTTCTTCTAATTTCAAGACCATCACATCATCCTGATATTTTTTAAATGCCTTTATTAGACTCAGTTGTGTCAGGGTTTTTAGATTTTCATACTCATACATTGAATTTTGTAGATCCAGCTGTAAATTTTTGACTGAATTAGCTGTATTAAAACCATTGAAAATAGTCCAGGTGGCAGTAAATCCAAGGTTCAATCCCAAATTTTGATTTAGAAGTGAGAATCCTGCCTGGTTCTGAGCACGGCTAAAGATATAATTGGCATTCAGGTTTAACTTTGGAAAAGCAAGTGCCTTTCCTTCTTTAACCATATACTTTGCAATATCTATATTTTTCTGCGCAGACAACAGGTCTGAATTGTTTGATAGAATGAGATTCTGAAGTTCTTCGTATTTGTATTGGTTTATTAATGGTATGCTATCCCGCACGTCAATATCCTGCTCAACCGACTGTAATAACAATTGATTGAGATTTGCTTTTGCATCATTCAATGTAGTTGTCTGGCGTATCAAACCTGACTTTAAAGCATTCAAATCCACTTTAGCTTGTAACACATCGGTTTTGGCAATAGCACCTGTTTCCAATTTTTTCTGAGCAATTTTCAGCCGTTCTTCCGCTACTGCAATATTTTCTTTAAAACCGCTAATCATTTGTTTCTGAATTGCAATTGTATAATATGCAGTAATAACCTTTACCAGCGTGTTTTCAATTTGTATCTTAACATTTAGTTCTCCCCTGCTTTCCAATTCCTGCAAACGTTCATGTGTTGCAAACATTTTAAAGCCATCAAATAGGGTCCAGGTCAGATAAGCACCCGTTGTAATATTTCTTGATTGAACACCACTTTTATCTACTACCAAACCATTGGAAAATTCCTGCTTAGTAGTATTGTTAGCGAAACTTCCGGTAGCATTCAAATCTACTTTTGGCAGCATACCGGCATTACCAAGAGTATTGTTATTGGCAGCTTGTGCAGATGCATTTTTTGAAATAGCGATATCATAATTATTTTTCAATGCCAGTTCAATAGCCTGCTCAATAGTCATTTGCTGAGCCATGACAGCGCTAACACCAGCAACGTATAATAAAAAGGTAAACAGGATATATTGGTTATTTCGCTTCATGTTTGCGTTCTTTCGAGAGATAAGAATAAATAGCAGGTATCACGTAAAGTGTTAATACCAATGAAAACAAGACACCACCAACAATAACAATCCCCATTGCCATACGGCTGCTGGAGCCGGCACCTAAAGACAAAGCTATAGGCATAGCACCCAATGCTGTTGCAATACTCGTCATTAAAATAGGACGCAAACGTGCAGCAGCAGCTTCATGTATAGCTTCACGTATTGTTTTGCCTTTTTCTTTTAGCTGGTTGGCAAATTCTACAATCAAGATTCCATTTTTTGTTACTAAACCAATCAGCATGATAATGCCAATCTGGCTGAAAATATTCAATGTCTGGTTAAAATACCATAATGACAATAATGCTCCACAGAGTGCTAATGGTACGGTAAGCATAATTACAAAAGGATCTGTAAAACTTTCAAACTGAGCAGCAAGTATCAGGTATATAAGCAGTAATGCGAGCAGGAATGCAAACATCACATTGGATGAGCTTTCTGCAAAGTCGCGTGAAGCTCCGGTTAAAGCTGTTGAAAAAGAATCATCAAGCAATTTGTCTGCAATTGCCTTCATTTCTTTAATGCCATCACCAATAGTTTTACCTGGTGCCAAACCAGCCGAAACTGTTGCTGACTGGTAACGGTTGTAATGGTATAATTGTGGAGGACTGCTCTGTTCTTCGATAGTAACAACATTATCCAATTGTATCATTTCTCCTTTATTATTCCTCACATACATTGTTTTTAAATCAAGCGGTTCATCACGTTTTGAACGTTCCATCTGACCCATCACCTGGTATTGTTTACCTTCCATATTGAAATAGCTGAAACGTTGCCCGCTTAATGCAAGCTGTAATGTTTGAGCAATATCACTTACGGATACCCCTATCCCTGCGGCTTTTTCACGATCAATGGTAATATTCAACTCCGGTTTATTAAATTTTAAATTCACATCAACTCCCTGGAACACTTTACTTTTATTGGCTTCTTCCAAGAACAAGGGTAATTTCTCTTTTAACTTTTCAAAATTGGGAGCTTGTATAACAAATTGAACAGGCAGCCCTCCGCGCCCTCCGGATGAAATAGTCTGTTCCTGAATAACAAATGTTTTTGCTTCCGGAAATGCTTTGGTTGACTTTGTGATATAGTCTGCAATCTGTTGTTGTGAACGTTTACGCTCATCAGGCTCTTTTAATGCCAGCCTTACAAAAGCTGAGTTTACAGCTCCTGAACCAATAAAGCCGGGTGCTGTAACTGTTAAACATATTCTTTTCTCAGGAATAGAATCATTTATAAAATTCGTTAGCTTTAATACATATCCATCTGTATATTCATAAGAAGCTCCTTCAGGAGCAGTAACAGAAATCCTAAACCAACTACGATCTTCCATTGGTGCCAGCTCTGATGGTAATATTTTGCCAACAAAATAAATTAGTCCGCCACAAATAATAATAATAATAAAAGCAAGCCACCGTTTTTGCATAAAGCCGGTAAGTGAGTGTTCATAGCCATTTACCAACCTTATAAAAAATGGTTCTGTGAGTTCATAAAAACGGCTTTTCTTATGATTCTTTTTTACCATATAAGCATTCAGCATGGGAGTGAGCGTTAAGGATACAAATGCAGATATTAAAACTGCTCCTGCAATCACTACTCCAAATTCACGAAACAGCCTTCCTACAAAGCCCTGCAAAAAAATTACAGGCATGAATACGGCAGCCAGTGTAATTGATGTTGATATTACAGCAAAGAAAATTTCCTTTGATCCTTTATGAGCCGCTTCAACAGGATTCATTCCGTCTTCTATTTTCCTGTAGATGTTTTCTGTGACAACAATTCCATCATCCACAACCAAACCTGTTGCAAGCACAATAGCCAATAGGGTAAGCACATTGATAGAATATCCCATCAGATACATAATAAAGAATGCACCAATCAATGATACGGGAATATCAATCAATGGGCGAAAAGCTACTATCCAGTCGCGAAAAAACAAATAAATAATTAATATCACCAGAAAAATAGCAATGATGAGTGTTTCCTTTACCTCTAAAATAGAACGTTTCACAAACTTCGTATTGTCTAATGCAATACCTAAATGAATATCCTTAGGCAATTCCTTTTCAATCTGATCAATACGTTTGTAAAATTCATCTGCTATTGCAATGTAATTGGCTCCCGGCTGAGGCACCACGCCTAAACCAATCATTGGTATACCGGACTGGCGCAAAATGGTTTCTTCATTCTCGGGGCCAAGAACAGCTACTCCAACATCTTTGAACCGGATTACCTTTTCTCCATCCGATCGGATAATCATATCATTGAATTCTGCTTCTGTTTTAAGCTTACCTACCGTTTTAACAGTTAATTCTGTTGTATTTCCTGCAACTTTTCCAGAAGGCAGCTCCACATTCTGCCTATCCAAGGCCTGTTTCACATCCAAAGGCGTTAAACTGTATGCTGCCAACTTATCGGGGTTCATCCACAAACGCATAGCATACCTTTTCTGTCCCCACATTTGTACTGCGCTCACCCCGGGAATAGTTTGCAGACGTTCTGCAATCACATTTTCAGCATAAGCACTCAGCTCCATGTGATTTTTTGTATCACTTTGCACTGTCAATGATACTATAGCATCCGAATTGGCATCGGATTTAGTAACTGTTGGTAAACCATCAATATCCTGAGGCAACTGCCTTACAGCCTGAGATACTTTATCACGTACATCATTAGCAGCAGCTTCCATATCAGCATCTAAATTAAATTCTACTGTAATGGTGCTTGAACCCTGGTTGCTGGAAGATGAAATGCTTCTCACCCCTTCAATACCATTGATAACCTTTTCAAGAGGCTCTGTAATCTGTGATTCAATAACATCAGCATTGGCACCTGCATAATTTGTTCTCACAGTAATAACAGGAGGGTCAATGGACGGATATTCCCTCACGCCAAGGAAATTATACCCAATAGCCCCAAACAACACAATAATAACAGACATTACTATTGCAAGAACAGGCCTGTTTATACTTATGGATGAAATATTCATACGCTTACAGCTTTATTTTAAATCTGTAATTTTAACAGGTGAACCAGGCTTTAACTGCATTATTCCGGTTGTTACAATAGTATCACCTGCAACCAGCCCTTCGGTTATCTGTATTTGTGATTCTGTCCTTAAACCTGTTTCCACTCTCACAAAATCGGCTTTACCATCTTTGATACGTATCACTTTTTTTCCTTTTAGATCCGGGATAATCGCCTCGGTAGGAATCATCATAGCATCATTAATATCTTCTAATGCTATCTGCACGCGGGCAAAAGACCCGGGATAAATGATGCCCTGGTTATTGGGACAAATTGCTCTTACTTTTAGTGTACGTGTAGCCATGTCTATTTTAGGTTCCACAGCAAATACTTCTCCTGTAAAATTTTTCTTTATTCCTTCTATCCTGAAAATTACTTTATCTCCTTTTTTTACCTGCCCGGAATAACGTTCCGAAACAGAGAAATCTAATTTAACCGGATTGATTTGCTGAATATTTGCAATCACAGTTGCTGTTGTAACATAAGCACCTTCACTTACATTCTTTAACCCAATCCAACCATCAAATGGAGCACGAATTTCTGTTTTAGCAATTTGTGACTGAACAAACTCAATATCTGCTTTTATGCTATTTACCTTGTTTTGGCTTATATCAACATCCTGCTGGCTGATGCCATTGATTTTTATTAGTTCGAACTCCCGTTTCAATTGTGTTTCAGCAAGTGAACTTTCTAATTGCAGTTTTTTTAGTTGTGCCTGAAACTCTGCATCATTAATTTTTATAAGCAACTGCCCTTTTGCAACAGGTGTTCCTTCCTTTAGTTGTAACTGTATTATTTTACCGGCTATCTCCGGTTTTAATTCTACTTCTTCATTAGCAATTACACTACCTGATGCATAAATAGAGTTTTCAAGTTTTCCAGTTGTAATAACAAAAGCAGTTACTATACTTGATACAGGCTTGTTTTGCTGAGGGCCGGAAGTAATATTTGAAGTGTTTTTAGAAGGGAAAAGAAAAAATTTTAGAGCCAGCAAAATTCCAATCACCAATACAATTAGTATAATACTCTTAATCTTCATGTCTTTACTTTTTTAGTTTTCATATCTGTGGCATGAATAGCATGGAAAGCCAATCAATATCTTTCAGAAGGCAGCATGACAAAAGTAGCTAAAACAATAAACAGAACGCACCATTCGTTATTCGTCAAAATTTGTAATTCACAGTTTATTTTTTATAAGTAGTTACATGACGCTCTTTTTTGGAGTCATAAATATCAGCAATAGCAACCATAATACCTGTTTCTTCCACTTCACCAAAATGATCATTCAGAGCTGTACCAAAAGTTTTCATTGTAGCCGACAAATTCATATATGCATTTACAAGAGGTGGAATATGTTCTCCAAGCTCACGTACTCCCTGATTTAAAATGCGATGTCCGTCTTTATAACTTAATCCTTCAATTGCTTTTAGAAATGCCGAAACATCTGTTTTTATTGGTAAAGGATGTATTGGAACAACCAATCGTTCATTATCAGGGAAATAATAATTCATAAAGGACAAAATCATGTCGCGTGCATGTACATTAAAATCTGTGTACATTGTTACTTTACCATAGAAATAACGAATATCAGGATTATCTACTACAATTGCTCCTAACCCATCCCACAAATTATCCAATGAAAACAATCCTTTGCGGTTATCAACCGAAGGCTGAAATCGGGGTTGAACAAACGAACGGCCTAATTCAATAGTATATGGAATATAGTCACGTACAAATTTTTCAGAAAACACAAATAATTCTGTGGTAGCCAATTGTATAACTCCATCAGCACCTACAGGAGCATCTTTGCATTTAATATAGCGATAACCGCTAACAATCTCTTTTTCCTCAGGACTCCATACAATCAATTGTTTGTAGGGAGCATCTGCTGTATCGTACTCATCAATATCAATACTTTTACCCGTTCCCCCACCTGCGGAACGGAAAGCAACTTCACGCAATCGCCCAATCTCCTGCATTATATCAGGCGAATCATGGTGAGTAATAATGTATATTTCATTATTTCCATTGTTAGTAATACGTACAAATTTGTCCCTGGTAAGCTCTGCTTCAAGTATATGTCTATCAATTGGTGCTATGATTTCTTCCATAAGATATAATGCTTATTAACTGCTTATTTGATTGCTGAAAGTGTAGGTAACATAGTTGCTTTATCACCCGCTTTTAATGCATATACATGGCGTTTCACCTTTTCTGCCCAGTATTCATCCTTATGATCAGGAGTAAATACTTTCCAGGATATGGGTTCACCTATTGTGAAAGTAAGCGTTTTACCTTTTTGTCTGTACATTTCATCTACAAGGTAAAACATCTCTATATTTGATTTAATGCCTAATTTTTTCCGCCAGTAAGCCAAATTATAAAAAAAATTAGAATTACGTCCATCAATATGTACGGGAACTATATTTTTTTGGTTTTGAACGGCCTTATAAATAAAACTTCTCTTCCATTGCAAGTCTTCTATTATATGCCGCCTCTGTCTTCTTGATACCAAGCCCGCTGGAAATATCAATATACATTCATCAGAAGCATATATTCTCTCTATTGTAGCCACATAATCCTGAGAATTACGACCATGTTTATTTACAGGTACAAACAAGGAACCAAAATTCTTAAGAGCCATCAAAATATCATTTACAAGAAACCGAATGTCTTTTCGTTGTTTGCCAACTACTTTCATGAATGCCATTCCATCCAACGCGCCCAAAGGATGATTAGCTGCAATAATAACTCCACCTGTTTTAGGAATATGTTGTTCTCCCACCACTTTTATCTTCACTCCAAATTCTTCCAATGCAGCGTCTACAAAATCATGCTCAAAACGGTTATGATTTCGCCCGATGGCATCATTAAGCTCATCTTCATGAATCACCCGTTTTATATATCGCAACAAAAAACCTGGTAATAATTTTAACAGACGGGGATTTTTACTTGCAATTGCTTTTGCCGTATCAATAAACTTTTCAGGTTGGTTGTTTGATGTAGACAGAGAGCTCATATAAACACAATCTGATTAATAATTAAACTCAGGCAACCTCTTCTGACGAATGCAGAACTTCAAACAGAAGTCCTTCCTTTAATGAATAGGTAGACAAACGCATTTGGGTAATATTAAAAGATGCTATAACAAAGTGCACCAGGATACTGGAAATAACAATCATATCCACCCGCATTGCCACCAGCCCTTTCATCTGCATACGTTCTACAGTAGTTGATTTTAATATAATTTCATACAGAGCTTTGCAATGGTCCAGATTAAAAGTAAATTCTGTTTTACCTTCTAGAATATGAGGAGAGTAAAACCTGTGCGCTACCATCTCAGCTATTGAATCAAATGAGCCTGAAGAACCAATTAATTCAATAACAGGATATTTTTTTACTGCCTCAAAAAGGGGTTGTAATTCTTGTTTTAAATAATCCTTATATGTCTGTACTTCTTTTTCTGTAATTGGATCAGAGGGATTAAATAATTCCAGCAAACGGGCTACACCCAATAAAAAACTATGTTTCCAGATTATCTGCTTATTATTGGCAATTATAAATTCTGTACTTCCTCCACCTATATCAATAATTAATGAATTTTCATCGCTCATCCTTACTGCATTCCGTACTCCATAATAGATTATTTCGGCCTCCTGTTCTCCTGAAACAATCCTTATCTCTATACCAACTTCTTTCTTTGCCCTTGCTATAAAGTCGTTACCATTTGATGCCCCACGAATTGCTGAAGTAGCAATAGCAAATACTTTTTTTGCTCCATACTCGTCAATTGTATGTTTATACGTTTTAAGCGCCTCTATTCCACGCTCAAAAGGAGCTGGAGCAATATACCCTTTATTGATACCTCCTTCGCCAAGCTTCACAGGAATTTTAGCCAGGAACAATGTTGAGTATGTTTTATCAGCATTAACCTCTGCAATAAGCAGGTTAAAGGTGTTTGTTCCAAGATCAATGATTGCAATTCTCATAAAGGCGTATAAGGTTTATCGCTGCTTAAAGATAAAAATAATTAATGTATCAAATAAAAAATTTATCCCTTATAAAACAACCATTTACCCAATTCATTCCAGGTAACTTTTTTACCATACATTAAGATACCAGTACGGTAGATACGGGCAGCAAGCCAGGTAGTAAAAATAAAACCAAGTATTAACATACCCATAGATAATGCCAGTTCCCAGGCAGGAACACCAAATGGTAAACGTACCATCATAATTACAGGTGACGTTAAAGGAATTATCGAAAACCAGAATGCCATGGAACTTTCAGGATTCTGTATTATACTCTGAGCAATAACAAATGAAAAGATAAGTGGTACGGTTATCGGCAGCATAAACTGCTGAGTATCGGCTTCATTATCAACAGCAGATCCTATGGCAGCAAACATAGCACTGTACATTAAATAACCGACCAGAAAATAAAATAAAAAACAGATTAATATAGCCACAAAATTTATAGATTTAAAATCATTCCACACTTCAGTAACAATATTAGGTTTCTCTATTTTTTTCATATTCATATAATCAAGATCGGCACCTATTTTTATCACTTGTTCTTTCTGCTGTATCTGTTTTAGATCAATATCTTTCAGAATTGTAGCAGCTGCAATAGAGTATATAGTTCCAGTCAGAATAACCCATAACATAAATTGTGTAAGCCCAACTAAGGCTACCCCGATTATTTTACCCATCATAAGCTGAAATGGTTTTACAGAAGAAAGTATCACCTCCACAATGCGGTTTGTTTTTTCTTCCATTACTCCACGCATTACCTGAACACCATAAAGAAATATAAACATATATATCAGCACTCCTCCTCCTATTCCCAAGGCCATAAATAAACCTGTATTGGTTTTTTGACTTTTACCTGAAGATTCTAATTTTTCAGTAATAACATTAAACCTAGAGTTTACTTCTGCATCTTTTATCAAATTCAAATCAACTTTATTTTTTGCCAGAATAACATTATACATCATCTTACTCATGGCAGAAGCAATATACTGCTCAGTAGTTATACCCAATTGCTTTTTATAGAAAAGTTTTATTGCTTTTCCACCTTCTAAAATATTATCCGGCACATATAATATTGCATCATAATCTGAGTCATAAAAGCTATCCTGTGCCTTTATAAAACTTATTTCAGGATAATCAAAATCAATAAATTCTTTTTCAGGAATAAGTCCCTTGAATAAGAAACTATCATCAATCACTTCTATTTTTTGCTGGTCAGGTTTTTGCATAGCCAGCCATATAGGCACAATCATAATTCCGGCAAGCAGTACAGGACCTAATATAGTCATTATAATAAATGACGTTTTTTTCACCCTGGTCAAATATTCACGTTTAATAATAAGAGCTATTTTATTCATCTTATAACCTATTCAGTAAAATTTTTGCTTGCACCATCAATAGTTTCCGCATTAACTTTAGCAATAAAAATATCATTCATGCTTGGTATAATTTCATTAAATGAATGAATCTCCACCACCGGAATTACCGATTGTAATAATTCATTCGATGTAGTTTTTCCGATGAGTTTTATACGCACTTTAAATTGTTTTCCATCACCAACATACTCCAATAGCTCAGCACCTGTCCATAATGCATTTGTAAAACCCATTAAATTACCTGTAAAATCTATTTCATAAACATTTGATCTGAATTGTTTACGGATATCTTTTACAGAACCTTCAAGAATTTTTTTTGATTTATTGATAAGTGCTATATCATCACACAATTCTTCAACAGAACCCATATTATGGGTAGAAAACAATATGGTAGAACCCTGCTTTTTCAGGTTTAATATTTCATTTTTAATAAGGTTGGCATTGATCGGGTCAAAGCCACTGAAAGGTTCATCTAATATTAATAGTTTAGGCTCATGAAGTACAGTTACTATAAACTGCACCTTTTGCTGCATACCCTTTGAAAGCTCTTCTACTTTTTTGTGCCACCAGGTATCTATCTCAAATTTTTCAAACCAGTATTTTAATTTCTTTTTCGCTTCTGCCTTTGGCATCCCCTTTAGCTGTGCCAGGTATAGCGACTGCTCCCCTACTTCCATTTTTTTATACAAACCACGTTCTTCGGGCAAATAACCAATTTGTTCAATATGTTTAGGTGCTAATTTTTCTCCTTCAAAAAACAATTCACCGCTATCAGGCCCTGTAATCTGGTTAATAATTCGGATAAGAGAAGTTTTACCAGCCCCATTAGGTCCTAATAGCCCAAAAATACTTTGACTGGGAATTTCTAAAGAAATATCATTTAATGCAGTGTGGGATGCATAGCGTTTTACTATATTTTTAGCAGAAAGTATAATCATTGGTTCATTGGTTCATTGGTAGATAATGAACTAATTTTAAAAACATATTTTCCCATGGTCTTAACAATCAAGTAAGTAAACTAATGAACTAATAAACTATTCAAAATACTGTTTCATCCGTTCAAAAAAGCCTCTGTCTTTTTTACTTGGGTGGGGTTTAAAATTGTCAGAATCGCGTAAACGTTCTAACATTGCTTTTTCATCTTTAGTAAGTTGTTGGGGGGTCCATACATTAATATTTACAAGAATATCACCTCTTGAATAGCTGTTGATATCCGGTAATCCTTTTGCCTTGAGGCGAAGCACTTTACCACTTTGTGTTCCCGGCTCTACTTTCACTTTTGCTTTACCATCAATTGTTGGCACTTCTATCTGTGTACCTACAGCGGCATCAACAAAACTGATAAAATGATCATAAAACAGATTCATTCCATCACGTTTTAATAATTCGTGTTCAATTTCTTCAATAACAATAATTAAATCTCCCGGAACACCACCACGAGCACCCATATTACCCTTACCACTTACAGAAAGCTGCATACCTTCACCAACTCCGGCAGGTATATTAATACTTATCACCTCTTCATCACGAACAATACCATCGCCATGACATACAGTACATTTATCGGTTATGCTTTGACCTTCTCCACCACAAGTAGGACAGGTGCTTGTAGTTTGCATTGCACCAAGTATAGTATTGGTAACACGTGTTATCTGCCCTGTACCTCTGCATGTAGGACATGTATTGAATGAGGAACCATCCTTTGCACCAGTACCATGACAAGGTTTACAAGCTACATATTTATTTACCTTGATTTTTTTCTCAACCCCGTTTGCTATTTCTTCTAAGGTCATTTTTACTTTCACCCGCAGGTTAGAGCCTCGGTTTACGCGTCTTCCTCCCCGCCCCGCACCTCCACTGCCCCCAAAATGACCTCCAAAGATATCTCCAAACTGACTGAATATGTCTTCCATATTCATACCGCCAAAACCACCTCTTCCACCACCAAAGCCCCCGTTACCACCAAGTCCGGCATGTCCAAACTGGTCATAACGTTGCTTTTTATCCAGATTACTGAGTACTTCATACGCTTCGGCTGCTTCCTTAAACTTTTCTTCTGCTGCTTTATCGCCTGGATTTTTATCCGGATGATATTTAATAGCCATCTTTCGGTATGCTTTCTTTATATCATCAACACTTGCATTTTTGGAAATCTCCAATATTTCGTAATAATCTCTTTTTGACATCTTTTATTTTTGATTTGGGGAATTATGATTGGAGATTTGGAGACCCGATAGCTAAGAGTCAGTGTTTTTTTGATACTAATTCTCTAACCTGTCCTGACGACAGGTCAGGATTCTCCAACTCTCTATTTCTCTAATTTTTAATTTCCAATAACTACCTTCGCAAAACGAATTATTTTACCATTTAGCATATATCCTTTTTCCACCTCTTCTACCACTTTTCCCTTCATATCTTCTGAAGGAGCCGGAATATTTGTAATAGCTTCGTGTAAATCTGCATTAAACACTTCTCCAACTGATTTCATTTCTTCCAATCCTTTTTGTGAGAGTGTATTTTTTAATTTATTATAAATGAGGTTTACACCATCTGTTATTGTTTTAATATCAGTAGTTTCAGCATTTGATTTGATAGCCCGCTCAAAGTCATCTACCACAGGTAACAAGCTTTTAAAAACATCTTCACCGGCTGTCTGAATTAATTCAATTCTTTCTTTGGCAGTACGTCTGCGGTAATTGTCAAACTCTGAATATAAACGTAAATATTTGTCATTTAATTCATCTATTTTCGCCTGTAATTCAGATGTTTTATCATCTTTTTCATCAATTGGCTTAGCCCCTACCTGTTCCTTTTGTTCTTCGCTATTCCCGTTTGCCTGATCTTTTACTGTTTCGTTCTGTTTTGTGTTCATCTTTCTGAATATATTTTTAACTTTTTTCATTTACTTCTTTTTACTCATAATTAGCAAAATCTAAAATGAGGCTTAATTCGCTTCCAAATAATTTGCCACCATTAACAAACAAGACAAATTGACATATACTTCGGCTGAATGAGTTTGCGTGCTTCGTCTATGCTCAGCAACCGTCAAACTCATTCGCTCAGTATTACTGACTCTAACCGTCTTTGCTATCGCAAACCCGGTAAGATTCAGTATATTTAAAATAAAAAAACAGAATCCTGAATGAATTCTGTCTTTTTATTTCTCAATTCTGAGTTTTATTAAGATTCTTTTATTAATTTTTTGAGAGAGGCTGTAAGTCCTTCTCCTCTTAGTTCCTGCCCTTTAGCTATAATGATACCATTTTCATCAATCAAAAATCCGGAAGGAATACCAGTTATACCGTATTGGGTAACTATTTTTGATTGCCATCCACCTAATTCGCTTACATGATTTTCCCAAATCAAGCCGTCCTTAGCAATAGCATTCACCCATGCTTCTTTATTATTATCTAAGGACACACTAAATACGGTAAATCCTTTTGCATTCTTATTGAAGTGTGTGTCTTTATAAGTATTATAAGTAGCAACTACATTAGGGTTTTCAAAACGGCAAGGTGCGCACCAGGATGCCCAAAAATCAAGGAGTACTATCTTACCCCTTAAAGAGGATAATACAATTTCTTTTCCCTGAGGATTTGTAAGTTTGATATCAGGCGCTTTATTACCAATATTAGTTCCTGTTACAGCCCCTGATTTAGCTTCCTGTTTAACAATGTTATTATCAGCTTCAGGCTTAATGAACCCCCAACCGACAATTGCTGTGGCTGAAGCGATGATGAGCATATTTATTTTTTTCATGACTACAATATTACAATTTTTTTGTTATTTTCTAACAATTTCTGCGCCAAGTTTTTGTAATCGGATGTCAATATTCTGATACCCTCTGTCAATTTGCTCTATATTATGGATTGTACTCTTTCCTTTTGCAGAAAGTGCTGCAATTAAAAGGGATACTCCCGCACGTATATCAGGGGAGGTCATAGAAATGCCTTTTAGCTGATGTTCACGGTTTAAACCGATTACTGTAGCACGGTGGGGGTCGCAAAGGATAATTTGTGCACCCATATCAATAAGCTTATCCACAAAAAACAAGCGGCTTTCAAACATTTTTTGATGGATGAGTACAGTTCCTTTGGCCTGGGTTGCCACAACAAGTATAATACTCAGCAAATCGGGAGTAAATCCCGGCCAGATAGCATCTGCAATGGTTAAGATAGAACCATCAATAAACGTATCAATTTCATAATTTTTCTGTGAAGGAATATAAATATCATCACCTCTGCGTTCTAATTTTATTCCCAAACGTTGAAACACTCCCGGAATAATTCCCAAATCATCATAAGATACATTTTTAATGGTAATTTCAGACTGTGTCATTGCTGCAAGGCCAATAAAACTGCCTACTTCAATCATATCGGGCAACATGCGGTGTGTAGTTCCGCCCAAATATTCAACCCCTTCAATGGTAAGTAAGTTAGAACCAATACCGCTTATTTTAGCCCCCATACGGTTAAGCATTTTGCATAATTGCTGAATGTATGGCTCACAAGCTGCATTGTAAATGGTGGTTGTTCCTTTTGCAAGAACGGCAGCCATAATAATGTTGGCGGTACCTGTAACAGATGCTTCATCCAGCAACATATAACAACCTTTCAGGTTGCTGGCTTCTACTTTATAAAAATCATTTTCTTCATCATAAATAAACTTTGCTCCCAGATTTTGAAAACCTATGAAGTGCGTATCCAATCTACGTCTGCCAATTTTATCCCCCCCCGGACGTGGAATATAGCCTTTACCAAAACGAGAAAGCAAAGGCCCAACAATCATAATGGAGCCTCGTAAACTCCCGCCTTTTTTCCTGAATTCAACAGAATTCAAATAGTCTACATCTACTTCGTCAGCTTGAAAAGTGTATTCTTCATGACCGGTTTTCTCTACTTTTACTCCTAAATCTCTAAGTAAATCCATTAGTTTATTTACATCCACAATATTGGGAACATTGCTTATAACTACTTTTTCAGGAGTTAGAAGAACAGCACACAATATCTGTAATGCTTCATTTTTAGCACCTTGCGGAATAATTTCACCTTTCAGTTTTTTTCCGCCAATGATTTCGAATACACTCATTTTGTATAGTATTAGAATAAAATTTTGGCTTTTTACGAAGTACGAATTAAAACAGGCTTGGCGAGAAGATGGAATGCAGATTTTACGAACTACGGGTTGTTAATTAATTTAAGTTGCGACCTATATAAACAGGAAGCTGTTCATAAAAAGATAAAAAGAGCAAAGTCTACTTCTCTTAAATGTTGATAATAGTGTTGCACCAACATTAGCAACAAGATGATAGACAATGCTCTGAGATACTTCTGACAGGAATTATATCGAGTTTGTATTTTAAAGGTCATCATAAAAATGCGATGACCTACATTAAGGAACGTTGACTTTGCAGCTATGTTTTGGAGAAAAGCAGATTTAGGTTCTTTTAAAATAAAAAAGTTACCTATTTGTTACTCAAGCAGCCTCCCTTTACTATAAAATCCCCACCAATAGGCTATAATAGAAAATTTAAAATTTAGAGCCTGTTTAAATTTTATCGAAATATTTTGCTATAGCTGCCTAAAGTCTTCGACAAGCCCAGACAGACAGCGCGCATGGTCAACCAACCTACATCGTAGACAAAGTAAGCGATTTAGAGAAACTACTATTATACTAACATTTGTGGCCCAAACAAGCATTTAAGCTCGTATTTTCTTTTCCCTTATCTCCACCTGCCGTTTAATACTTTGTTCCAGGGAAATAAAGGTTTCTGTGCGTTGAACGCCTTTTATCGGTTGTATGTGCTCATTTAACACTTCACGCAAGTGCTGCGTATCTCTGCAAATAATTTTCGCAAACATACTGTATACACCGGTAGTATAGTGCAATTCCACTATCTCTGGTATCTTTTTCATGCGTGTCACGCAATCATGGTATTCAGAACCTTTTTCCAGAAAAATTCCAAGGAAAGCACAAATATCATATCCCGCTTTTATTGGATTAATCTCCAAATGAGAGCCTAACACCACTCCCATTTCTGTCAGCTTTTTCATACGTACATGAATCGTACCTGCCGATACCACCAGATCTTTGGCTATTTCAGTATAGGGTGTAGTTGCATCTTTGATTAATATGGAAAGAATCTGCCTGTCTAATTTATCAATTTCAAAATTTGGAACCATTTTTAAAGATATATTTTACAACAAATTTAACAAAATAGAATTTATTTTATCATTTTAATAAAAATTTAATCATATTATTACTTTTTTGAAAAAATACTAAAATATAGTTTAATTTTGTAGCTGAAAAATCTAACAAAAGTTATTAATAGTTTAAATCCTATAAATAAAACAACTATGTGTGGTATAGTCGGAATATTTGATCTAAAAAGAGAAGCAAAAGATTTAAGAGCGCAAGTGCTTGAAATGTCTAAAAAAATCCGTCATCGCGGACCCGACTGGTCAGGGATATACTGTGGTGATAAAGCAATACTTGCACACGAACGTCTTGCTATTGTGGATCCCCAATCAGGCGGACAGCCATTATACAGCAAAGACAAAAAATTAGTATTAGCTGTAAATGGTGAGATATACAATCACCAAGAGCTTCGGGAACAATTGAAAGATGAGTATGAATTTCAAACTAAATCCGATTGTGAAGTTATTCTTGCTTTGTATCGTAAAAAAGGGCCTGACTTTATCGAAGATTTGAATGGTATATTCGGTTTTGCATTGTATGATACAGAAACGGACTCTTATCTGATCGCACGTGACCATATTGGTGTAATACCATTATATATTGGTTGGGATAAATATGGTAATTTTTATGTCGCTTCAGAACTAAAAGCATTAGAAGGTTACTGTAATAAAATTGAACCGTTTCTTCCCGGCCACTATTGGTATAGTAAAGATGGCCAAATGAAAAAATGGTATCACCGTGAATGGACAGAATTTGACACTATTAAAAACAATAAGACAGACCAAGAACAATTACGTTCCGGTTTGGAAGCAGCAGTCCACAGACAATTGATGTCTGATGTTCCTTATGGCGTACTGCTTTCCGGAGGCTTAGATTCATCTGTTGTTTCGGCAATCGCTAAAAAATATGCTAAAAAACGTATTGAATCAGGCGATACGCAGGAAGCATGGTGGCCTCAATTACATTCATTTGCTGTAGGATTGGTTGGCTCGCCTGATCTGGCTGCAGCCAGGAAAGTTGCTGAACATATTGGTACTGTTCATCACGAAATAAATTTTACAGTACAGGAGGGTTTGGATGCTGTCAAAGATGTTATTTATCATTTGGAAACGTATGACGTAACCACTGTTCGTGCTTCAACACCTATGTATTTATTGGCAAGAGTAATAAAATCAATGGGTATAAAAATGGTACTCTCCGGTGAAGGTGCTGACGAGTTGTTTGGGGGCTATCTTTATTTCCACAAAGCACCCAACGCACAGGCGTTTCACGAAGAAACTGTAAGAAAATTAGGCAAGCTGCATTTATATGATTGTTTAAGAGCCAACAAAGCACTTGCCGCATGGGGTGTTGAAGGGCGTGTACCATTCCTCGATAAAGAGTTTATGGATATTGCCATGCGTTTAAATCCTGAAGACAAAATGGCCAAAAATGGTAAAATAGAAAAGTGGGTAGTCAGAAGAACATTTGAAGATTATCTGCCGGAAAGCATTGCATGGCGGCAAAAAGAACAGTTTTCAGATGGTGTAGGATACAACTGGATTGATTCATTAAAAAAACTCGTTAAAACAAAAGTTACAGACGAGCAACTCGCTAATGCAAAATACAGGTTCCCAATCAATCCTCCAATGTCAAAAGAGGAATATTATTACCGTTCAATTTTTAGTGAACATTTTCCATCTGATTCAGCAGCATCCTGTGTACCCTCTCTACCGTCAGTTGCATGCAGTACACCCGAAGCATTAGCTTGGGATGCTTCCTTCAAAAATATGATTGATCCTTCCGGGAGGGCTGTAAAAGCTGTTCATGTAGAAGCATACAAATAAGATAAGTGTTTAGATTGCTTACCATAGCTAATGCCACCTCTGCCTAATTTCAAAGATTCCATTGCAGCATAATGCCTCTGGTCTTTTTCGGATAAACGGCTATAAAGCAACTGTATGAGCATCTTTGTCTTTTCTGAAATTCGGTTATCATAAAGACAAAGAAATCGAAATTTTAATGGTCGAAATTAAACTTCAACTCATTTTTTTCAATACTTTTATGTTAATAAGAACTCCAACATTTGTTTTGGGGAACTTATTTTGAAAACTTTACTTTATTTAATCGATACCAGCTTTTTGTTTTCAACCAATTTATCATTCATATATAATGAAACCTACATGATTTAGCAAACACAAAGGGGCATGAAAATCAGGTTCGTTGTGGTTAACTTTGTGAAAAAAAATCATGAAACAAAACGAATAATTTAACTAAAGATTTTCAGATGAAATTAATAGTTATATCTAATCCAACTAATGTAAGTAATGAACACTCATTGTTAAACTCAATGTTTGAGATGGGATTGGAATACTTTCATTTACGAAAACCGAACTTCACAGATAAAAAATTAAAGGAGTATATTGAATTAATTCCAGAACAATTTCATAATAGGGTTATTATACATTCGCATCATCAATTGGCTATTGAATATGGCTTAAAGGGAGTTCATTATACCAGCAAAAATCAGTATCAGGAATTAACTGTTTTTCCAAAACATGTTCATCAAAGCGCATCCTTCCATTCATTAGATGAGTTGAAAATGGTGAATACAAATTTTCAATATGTGTTTCTAAGCCCTGTATTTGATAGCATTTCAAAAGCAGGGTATAAATCAACGTTTAATTTACAGAAAGTAAGATTGTTTTTAAAAAACAGGAAGGACTGCGACTCAAAAGATTTCTCGACTTCGCTCGAAATGACATTCAATGGTGTTTTTATTGCCCTTGGAGGTATTGATGAACACACTATCCCACAAGCAGCAGAATCAGGATTTGATGGGGTAGCTGTATTAGGGGCGTTATGGCAGGCAAAAAATCCTGCAGATAAATTCAACCGGTTGGCAGATGCCTGCAGCAGATATAATAAAATCAGAGATGAATTCTATATATAATCCAGCACGAGCTTACGTACTTAGTATAGCCGGTTTTGATCCAAGTGCCGGAGCCGGGATATTGGCCGATATAAAAACATTTGAACAATGTGGTGTATACGGTATGGGGGTGGCATCTGCATTAACGTATCAAAATGATACCGGATTTGAGAAGGCGGAATGGCTTTCTATTGCGCAGATTATAGGGCAAATTGAAGTGTTGCAGAAACGGTTTCAGTTTGAGTATATAAAGATTGGATTGATAGAGAATTTAGAAATTTTGAGTTACCTCATCTCAAATCTCATATCTCATATCTCACATCCAAAAATTATCTGGGATCCTATTTTAAAAGCAAGTGCCGGATTTGAATTTCATAGTGATGTAAACAAAAATTTGCTTGAAAAAATATGTGATAGCATTTATCTGATTACACCCAATATTCCTGAGGCGTTGCAGTTAGGCACATACAATTCGGCTTATTCAAATGCTCAATACCTAAGTCAGTTTTGTAATGTATATCTGAAGGGCGGGCATAATGATAAAAACAAAGGAGATGACCTGTTATTCCGGAAAGGAGGGCAACAAAACACATTGTTTCAATCGCCAATAAATACCGCGTATCCAAAGCATGGTTCAGGTTGCGTGCTTTCATCAGCCATTACAGCCAATCTGGCAAAAGGATTAACTATAGAAGAAGCTTGTTATGAGGCAAAAAGATATATTGCTGATTTTTTAATGAGTACAAAGTCACTGCTGGGTTATCACTCCATAATTACAACACTTGAACATGAATAAAACAATTTCACGTTTACATTACATCACTCAGGATTTGCCAAATATAAGCCATTTGAAACTGGCAGAAAATGCATGTTTGGCCGGGATTGAGTGGGTACAATTACGAGTAAAGGACAAACCATATAATGAATGGCTGAAAGTTGCAGCACAAGTGCAATCCGTTTGCAGGGAACATAACGTGAAACTTATTATTAATGACAATTTAGATATCGCAAAAGAGATAAAAGCTGATGGTGTACATCTTGGAAAAACAGATGTAAGTCCTTTTAAAGCACGCAAATTACTTGGTACGCGTGCTATTATAGGAGGCACAGCAAATACATTTGAAGATGTTGAATACCTTGTAAACTGTGAAGTTGACTATATTGGTTTAGGGCCATACAATTATACAACTACAAAAGAAAATTTAAGCCCTATACTTGGACTACATGGTTATAAGCGAATCATGGAGCGATGTGCCACTAACAAAATTAAAATCCCTATAATTGCTATTGGTGGAATAACAACAGGTGATGTGATGCCAATAATGGAAACAAAAATATATGGTATTGCCGTTTCATCGGCCATTAACAAATCAACAGATGCAGCAGAAACAGTCAGGCAGATGCAAAGCAGAATAAAATTTTCAATAGCAACCAGATCCTCAAAAAAATGAAAAAATTAAAAATAGCTGATAAAGAATTTAGTTCACGATTATTTACAGGCACCGGAAAATTCAGCTCTTCACAGTTGATGGAAGAAGCCTTGTTAGCTTCAGGATCAGAATTAGTAACAGTAGCGCTTAAACGAGTGAATTTGCATAACGAGGAAGATGATATTTTAAGACATCTTTCACATACACAGTTTAATTTATTACCCAACACTTCCGGTGTACGTACTGCTAAGGAAGCTGTGTTTGCAGCGCAGCTGGCACGTGAAGCATTAGAAACCAACTGGCTTAAACTTGAGATTCATCCTGATCCCAAATACTTATTGCCCGACCTGGTTGAAACATTAAAAGCTGCAGAAGAATTAACCAAGCTTGGTTTTATTGTATTGCCCTATATACATGCAGACCCTGTTTTATGTAAGCGTTTGGAAGATGCCGGGGTAGCAGCCGTTATGCCTTTGGGTTCTCCTATTGGCAGCAACAGCGGCTTACAAACAAAGCGCTTTTTGGAAATAATTATCGAACAAAGCAATGTGCCTGTAATTATTGATGCAGGAATTGGCGCACCATCTCATGCCGCAGAAGCAATGGAAATGGGTGCTGATGCTGTACTTGTAAATACAGCCATTGCTGTTTCAGAGAATCCATTACAAATGGCAAAAGCATTTAAACTGGCTGTTGAAGCTGGCCGTATGGCTTTTGAAGCACGATTGGCAAAGTCGAAAAATTTTGCAGAGGCAAGTAGTCCGTTAACTTCTTTTTTACAGGAATAACCAGAATTGTAAATAATTTATAAAAAAACCAGCGAAAATTAACGAAATCAGCACGCCCAAAAACATGTTTACCCAATTATTCGATACATATAACCGTGAAGAGATAAAACAAAGCATCTACTCCAAAACAAAAGCGGATGTAGAACACACCTTGAACAAAACTACCAAACGCAATCTGGAAGATTTCAAAGCACTTATTTCCCCCGCTGCTTCATATTATCTTGAATCAATGGCTCAAGTGAGCCAACAACTGACACAAAAACGCTTTGGCAAAACAATTCAACTATACATCCCACTTTATCTTTCCAATGAGTGTCAAAACATTTGTAAATATTGTGGTTTTAGCCTCGATAATAAAATAAAACGCAAAACATTAACCAATGAAGAGATTCTAAAAGAGGCAAAAGCAATTAAGACCTTAGGTTACGATCACATACTACTTGTTACCGGAGAAGCAAATCAAATGGTTGGCACCCCGTATTTGAAAAATGCTATCCGGCTTTTAAAGCCCTATTTTTCGCATATTTCCATAGAAGTTCAGCCTCTTGACCAATACGATTACGAAGAGTTAATTGCAGAAGGGTTAACAACGGTTCTGGTATATCAGGAAACTTATCACAGGGAAGATTACAAAATATATCATCCAAAAGGAAAAAAATCTAACTTTAACTACCGCATAGAAACTCCCGACAGGCTTGGAAAAGCAGAGATTCATAAAATGGGATTAGGGATATTGATTGGTTTGGAAGATTGGCGTACCGATTCATTTTTTACGGCTTTACATTTAAACTATCTTGAAAAGAAATACTGGCGTACAAAATATTCTGTTTCTTTTCCACGTATTCGTCCTGCCAGGGGGATCATTGAGCCAAAAGTTATAATGACGGACAAAGAACTGGTACAATTAATTTGTGCTTACCGTATTTTTAATGAAGAAGTTGAACTTTCCCTTTCAACAAGAGAAAGTGAAAATTTTAGAAACAATATTATTAAGCTGGGCATTACATCCATGAGTGCCGGCTCTAAAACTAACCCAGGAGGTTATGAAGTAGAAAAACAATCACTTGAACAGTTTGAAATCAGTGATGAACGCACTCCACAAGAAATTGCACAGCTTATAAAGTCAAACGGTTATGAAGCTGTTTGGAAAGACTGGGATAAAATTTTAATGTAATAACAGGTATCCGGCTTTAATACGGATTGGTAAATACACTAGTGTCTTTACGCTGCATAGGACGAAAGCTCAGTACCGGAATTTCGCTTTCATTAATAACACGCTCAGCAACAGTTCCTATGAACAATTCTTTTACACTCAGCTCTGCCTTACTCATAATCAGGATTAAATCAGCTTCTACATCGCGTCCATAGTCAAGTACCATTTTAGTAATATCCGGCCCACGCAGTGTTTTAATTGTACACCGTATTCCCTGGTCTTTAATGTATCGCCATACCTGGTTAGAATAGGAAATTAATTTATTCTCCGATGCTTCATCTCTCTGCGCTAAAATGGAAATTACACGTATATCGGCCTTAAACAATTTGGCTAGTTGTACTGCCTTTGTAACTTTTTCCCGGGTTTGTTTTGATAAATCAACAGGTAATAATATGGTTTTACAACCATCTCTATGAACTTTACCACGTATGCTGATTACAGGGTGCTTTGATTCCCTTACCATTTTAAAGGCATTTTTATTTACAATGTTACCTACTTTTAATTTGGAAGTAAGGCCTATCATTATAAACAACGGATTCAAAACATCCGCTACCTTATTTATCTCTTCATATACATTACCCTCACGAACCATTGTTTCCACAGGTTGTCCGGATTTTTGAGATGCGGTTTTTGCCAATTCATCCAGCTTTTTTTTAACTGTAGCAGATTTTTTATCATCAACACTCAGCAATACAATTTTTGAATTTGTAAGACGCGCCAAATTGTACGATTGACTAAGTGCAATCATTGTTTGCTCAGTTGA
The DNA here is from genome assembly GCA_023251835.1 of Bacteroidota bacterium. Classification (GTDB taxonomy): domain Bacteria; phylum Bacteroidota; class Bacteroidia; order 2-12-FULL-35-15; family 2-12-FULL-35-15; genus 2-12-FULL-35-15. The sequence continues at coordinate 29,014 of JAHEXZ010000058.1, forward strand.
ATCAATAGGTACTAAAATGGAATTTGTTGATGTTTTTGTCATATTGTCTGATTTTTTTGCAAAAGTAGTAATTAAAGTTCAAAAACTTAAATAATTCAACATTAAAATTATGCAATTCATTGTTTTGAACGGGTAATTAATAGATTAAATTAAACCATAGCATACTATTTTATGCGATTGATTTTTACCCTTTTTGGAATCCAAAACGTTAAAATTAAGGTCTAAATTGCTACCAGTATTGTTTTTTTTCATAAATTCGCAGTCCTTTTCCTTAGGAAAGGATTTAAGGATAAAAACTATAAACTAAAAAAACAACAAAAAATGCCAGTAAAAATCAGATTACAGCGCCATGGTAAAAAAGGACAAGCTTATTACCACATTGTAATTGCGGATGGTCGTGCACCTCGAGACGGAAAGTTTATTGAGAAAATTGGCGCGTACAACCCAACTACAAATCCGGCAACTATTAATTTAAATAATGAACAAGCATTAGCATGGCTTCAAAAAGGCGCTCAGCCAACTGATACCTGTCGTGCTATCCTCTCTTATAAAGGTATACTTTATAAAAACCATCTGTTAGGTGGCATAAGAAAGGGTGCTTTAACACAGGAACAGGCAGATGCTAAATACGCAAAATGGGCTGCTGAAAAAGAAACCAAAATCAGCGGTAAAGTTTCCAAACTGGATACGGCCAAAAAAGATGACTACAAAAAGCGTTTGACAGCAGAAACTACTGCTAAGGAAGCTAAAGCTGCTAAAATTATTGCCAAAAATACTCCAGCTGCAGAAGGGGCAACTGAAGCTCCGGCAGAAGCATAAATACAACTTTTACTTATTAAAAAACAGGCAGTTGATCTTAATCAACTGCCTGTTTTTTTAGAATTATGTTCTGATCAAAGAAACCATTCAAATCACCCTAATAGTTATCAACAATTTTTTATATGACTAAAAATGAGTGTTTTAACTTCGGTTATATCTCCAAACGAATTGGAAATAAAGGAGAATTGGCATTTGTTTTAGATGTTGATGAACCATTAAGATATAAAAAGCTGAAATCTGTATTCATCGAGCTCAATGCTGCATTAGTTCCTTTTTTCATTACAAAAATACAATTGCGTAATACTATTGCCGTTGTGAGCCTGGAAGGTATCGATAGCATTGAAAAAGCTGAAGAATTGGTAAAAGCGGAATTGTACCTGCCCCTGAGTATGTTACCTGCATTAAAAGGTAAAAAATTTTATTTTCATGAAGTACCCGGATTTACTGTTATTGATAAAAATTACGGCAATATTGGTATCATTGAAAAAGTTCTTGATTTTCCACAACAGTCCATTTTGCAGATAAAAAAAGACACACATGAAATATTAATCCCTGCAAGAGAAGAGTTTATCATTCGTATTGACCGTGATGCCAGACAAATTGAAGTACAAGCTCCGGATGGATTAATAGACATCTATTTAAACAACCTGAACAACCGACCCGAAAAGGAATAATTCCCTATAAATCAACATTTTTTATTGTGTTTTCCAAAAATTAGTTTAATTTTATTCCATAATTGACAAATCTCATTTTCATAAGTTGAAACATGTATGTCGAGCCAGGAATTTGTTTTTAAACAATTTAAAGTCCATCAGGATAAATGTGCCATGAAAGTAGGCACAGATGCTGTTCTGCTTGGCGCCTGGGTAAATGCTTCCAGCGCAAAAACAATTTTAGACATAGGAACCGGAACAGGGATTATTTCATTGATGCTTGCACAAAAGTCTGAAGCTCTGATTGATGCAATTGACATTGATAAAAATGCATATTTGCAAGCCCGGGAGAACATTTCAGAATGTAAATGGAAAGACCGGATTCAAATACATCATACTTCTTTACAGCAATTTGCCATTAATTCTAAGCACCAATATGATTTAATAGTAAGCAATCCTCCTTATTTTGTTGATTCGTCAAAAGCACTGGAAGAATCACGTACCTATGCACGCCATACAGACCATCTTCCTTTTTCCGATTTATTAGAAGGTGCTTTAAACCTTTTAAACCTTACAGGCAAGTTTTATGTGATATTACCTACCAAAGAGAGTCAATTGTTTCGGGAAATGGCAGAAGAGCAAAAACTATATGTAACCAGGCTTACACGTGTGATTACCAGAACAGACAGGCCGGAAAAACGTTTATTGATGACATTCGAGTTTGTCCGGAAAACCATTGAAGAGGATTCTATCATCATAGAACAGGATGAACGCCATTCCTATACAGATCAGTACAAAGAGCTTACTAAAGATTATTATCTGGGATTCTGACACAGGACTTTAACTTTCCTCTCCCTGTTCTCTAACTCCCCTTTAAATTAAATAT
>JAHEXZ010000058.1:31471-32720 GCA_023251835.1 Bacteroidota bacterium
CTAAAACACCAATGACATTGGGGCTTTAGCCAAAATTATTAAAAAACTACCGAACTATTGAGATGTCCCCATAACATATTAACAGTTTTGCAAAACCGTTGATAACTATATCCTATTTTATAGGAAATTTAGTTCTATTTTTGTAAGATATAATCATATTGTCAACAATGTTGAGAATAAACCCCAAAGAAGTTTCTGCTGCTGTTTTACATGGTTATTTGCTTGGTGCCGTGGCTCCTCGCCCTATTGCTTTTGCCAGTACCATTGATGAGGATGGGAATCCCAACCTTGCACCCTTTAGTTTTTTTAATATATTCAGCTCCAATCCACCCATTGCAGTTTTTTCTCCTGCACGCAGCGGAAGAACAGGGCAAAACAAACACACCTATGACAATTTAAAGGAAGTTCCGGAAGTGGTTATTAATGCTGTAAATTATGATATGGTACAGCAAACTTCATTGGCAAGCACTGAATATCCAAAAGGAGTCAATGAATTTACAAAAGCGGGTTTAACACCTGTTGCTTCTGAAATGATAAAACCTTTCAGGGTTAAAGAATCACCGGCACAACTCGAATGTAAAGTAAAACAGGTAATTGAACTTGGAGATAAAGGGGGAGCAGGTAATCTGATAATATGTGAAGTAGTATTGATGCATATCAATGAAGAAGTATTAGATACCAATAAACAAATTGATCCTGCAAAGATAGACCTTGTTGCACGTTTGGGAGGAAACTGGTATAGCAGAACAAACAAAACAGCATTGTTTGAAGTGGCCAAACCTATAGCTAATCTGGGTATTGGAATTGACCAAATCCCTGAATATATACGCTATTCAGACGTATTAACAGGTAATAATCTCGGTCAATTGGGAAACGTTGAAAAATTACCTGGTAGTGAGGAAGTAAATGCATATAAAAACCTGGCAGCCACAAAAGAAGTACTGGAAATTTATGGAAAAAATGCAGATGAATTGAAGCACCGTTTACATCTTATTGCAAAAGAATTACTTGAAAAAGGACAGGTAGAAGAAGCGTGGAAAGTACTTTTAGTTGGTAATTAGTGGTCGGGAGTCGGGAGTTCAGGGAGAATTTAACAGATCTGTGAACTACTAACTACTATCTCCTAACTCATGTTACGCAAAGAAAAAGATTTAAAAATGATAGACTTTTATACTTGTAATGGACAAGAGAATTGATAAAGAGAGAAGGATAATTTTCTCAAAAAGACAATAAAAGTGACTGCTTTAAA
>JAHEXZ010000059.1:0-7327 GCA_023251835.1 Bacteroidota bacterium
CTTATATTGCGATGAACGTTCATCCGATTTTGGTTCCTACACTTTTTTTGCAGGAGCTCATGCAGATATGTCGGGGGCAACACAGGTACAGGAGTTAGCTAAAGATAATCCCATTTCTGTCTATCCTAATCCTTCCAATGGCATTTACCAGTTGAAATCTTCTTCAAAAATGAAGGAATATACCATTTATGACCAGTTGGGCAGAATGGTCGCCCATAAACGATTAAACTCTGATAATGAAACTGTTAACATATCTGAATTGCATAACGGGATGTATTATTTTGTTGTTCAGTTCCAGGATGGCAGTGTTGGCAGACAAAAACTTGTGAAAAAATAATTTTACCCACCTATAACAAGCTCATCTACAAACAAGTAGATGAGCTTTTTTTTGTTTATATTCCTCAAAATTTAGCATTTCAGGCTGTCGGTAGCAGAAAAATCTGTATCTTTGCGCTGCCCAAATAAAATCCGGGTACAGATAATTAAAAATTAGTATTAACCCCTTCAATTTTCTAAAAAGTAATAAAAGAAAATTGGATACAAACAAAAAAGCCGAATTAAAATGGCAGAAACAAAAGAAGCTCCTGTAGAGCTGGAAAACTTCGACTGGAATGCAGTTGGAAAAAAAGGTGAAGGTTACTCAAAAGATGAACGTGAAAAATTAGATGCTGCGTATGAAAAAACCTTAAAATCAGTTGCCGCTAATGAAATTATTGACGGTAAAGTGGTTTCCAAAAACAGCAAAGAAGTTGTAGTAAATATTGGTTATAAATCAGATGGTATTGTTCAATTAACTGAATTCAGATACAATCCGGATTTAAAAGTTGGCGATACTGTAGAAGTATACATTGAAAGTCAGGAAGACAAAAACGGTCAGCTAATCCTTTCTCACAAAACTGCCCGTGCAATGAAATCGTGGGAGCGTGTTAACACAGCATTGGAAACTGGCGAAATCATCCAGGGATATGTTAAATGCCGTACCAAAGGTGGTCTTATCGCTGATGTATTTGGTATTGAAGCATTTTTACCAGGTTCACAAATTGATGTGAAACCTATACGTGATTACGATATCTACGTTGGTAAAACGATGGAATTCAAAGTGGTGAAAATTAACAATGAATTTAAAAACGTTGTTGTATCTCACAAAGCACTTATTGAAGCTGAGCTTGAAGTTCAGAAAAAAGAAATTATTTCTAAACTTGAAAAAGGACAGGTATTGGAAGGTACTGTTAAAAACATCACTTCTTATGGTGTATTTATTGATCTTGGCGGTGTTGACGGTCTTATCCATATTACTGACCTTGCATGGGGGCGTATCAACCATCCTGAAGAAATTGTTAAGCTGGACCAGAAAATCAATGTGGTTATTCTTGATTTCGATAATGAGAAAAAACGTATTGCACTGGGCTTAAAACAGCTAACACCACATCCATGGGATTCATTGAAAGCTGATTTAGCTGTAGGGGATAAAGTAAAAGGAAAAGTTGTTGTTATAGCTGATTATGGTGCTTTTGTAGAGATTGCCCCAGGCGTTGAAGGTTTGATTCACGTATCAGAAATGAGCTGGAGTCAGCATTTACGTACTGCACATGATTTCTTAAAAGTAGGTAATGAAGTAGAGGCTCAGATTTTGACATTAGACCGCGAAGAGCGTAAAATGTCATTAGGTATCAAACAATTGATGCCAGACCCTTGGGCTTCTGTATTGGATAAATATGCTAAGGGAACAAAACATACTGCAACAGTACGCAACTTTACCAACTTCGGTATTTTTGTTGAACTGGAAGAAGGTGTTGATGGTTTAATCCATATTTCTGACCTCTCCTGGTCTAAGAAAATCAAACATCCTTCGGAATTTACCAAAATTGGTGAAACTATTGAAGTAGTGGTATTAGAAATAGACAGTGAAAACCGCAGATTGAGTTTAGGACACAAACAATTGGAAGAAAACCCATGGGATGTGTTTGAAACCATCTTTACAGTTGATTCTATCCACCAGGGAACCATCATCAATGTAATGGAAAAGGGTGCTATTGTTTCTATGCCTTATGGTGTTGAAGCATTTGCTCCTACCCGTCATTTAGTAAAAGCTGATGGCACCACTGCCAAAGTAGAAGATGTATTGGATTTCAAAATTTTGGAATTCAACAAAGAAGGTAAAAAGATTATCGTTTCTCACAGCAAAATAAATGAAGATGTTGTAGCTGCCGAAAAAGAATCTATAGCTACTGAAAAGAAAGTTGCCGGAGAAGAAGCTAAAAAAGCCGCCAAAAAAGTAAAAGATAGTATTGAAAAAACTACTCTTGGCGATATGGATGTTTTGACCAATCTGAAAGCGGATATGGAAAAAACTGAAAACAAAACAAAAGCTTCTGAGTAATTAAATCATTTTGTTTTGCAGCAATGCAGGGCAAAACTAAAAATCACGCCATGGTTTTTAGATAAAAAAATCCCGCAAATTTTGCGGGATTTTTTTTGAACAAACTGAAAATTTTCCCGCACAGGCTACACGGCATCGTTTGCCGTCAACCCTCACACACGGTTTCATAAGTTTATTTATAGTTTGATAAAGTTCATCTCTTATTTTGTTACAAGTTATTTTGAAAACTTTTACTTATACTGTGCACGGGATAAATTTCCGCATTGTTATATTTCAAAATGGCCAACCCAGATACTTCGACAAGCTCAGTATGACTGGCACACGGGTCACTCTGAGCTTGTCGAAGAGTGTGGGCTGGATTGCGGAAATTTATCCCGTTTAATGTATAGCAATAAAAAAAATGAAAAAAATTATCGTCTTTACAATCTTTTTTCTATCATCTGTAGGCTTTGTTTTCTCTCAAAGCAATTACAATGGAAAGCTGGGCTATGGATTTTCGCCTAAAGGGCATCCTGTGGATTATTCCCAGATGGGCAATTTTCTTCAGGAGGTTGCCAATACCTGCAATGGAGAAATTGTTTTTGCTAATGCTGTATGGCGTGATTCTCTTGCTTCAAGCGGAACTATTCCAAATCTTCAAAAAACCATTTCTTTGCTTCAGCCATCGCCTTATAGTTATGTGGATATGATTGATTTCGGGTGGGGAAGTCCAACTACACCTTATACTTTATACTTAGATGTGCCAGGAAATGCCATTAACAACTGGACAAATTCCAATACAAAAAATCTTTTTCTGCAAATGCTCATCCATGCTGCCGATTCTTTGCAACCTGCCTATATGTTTCTCGGCAACGAAATCAGTTTTTACTGGGCACAGGATTCGGTGGATTATATGAATTATGTTTCATTCTACGAGCAGGCGTATGACTCCATCAAGATTCATTCTCCCTCAACAAAAGTGGGTGTTATTTTCAATTATGAGCATCTTTCAGGCAATGGCCCACTTGTAGGATTTAATACAGCTTACTGGAATGCACTCAATGTTTTTGATACCAGCCGAGTGGATATTTTTGGATTCACAGTATATCCATTTTTTAAATACACTACTGCTAATGCTGTTCCGCTAAATTATCTCGATCCCGTTTTTAACAAAATTGGAAACAAAGCTGTAGCTATTACGGAAACCGGCTGGCCTGCCGATTCTATTCTTGCAACATGGTATTGTTCTCCACAGCAGCAGGTGGATTATGTGAACAGAATTTTTTCAATCATCAACGGGCACAATGTTGAAGTTGTGAACTGGCTATTTTTATATTATCTGATGGACCAAAGTACTCAGGAGAATCAATTGGCATGCAGCATCGCCTTATACGATTCACTGGCAAATCCACAGCCGGCCTTACCAGTATGGTTGTCGTATTGCAATACAACAGGAATGAGCAAGCCGTATGAAGAAAATAACTATGAAGTAAATACTTTCCCTAATCCTTCGAATGGAGAGTTTACTGTTCATTGTTCAAAATTCCCTGTTAAAAATGCAGAGATAAAGATTTATGATCTGCTCGGAAAGGAAGTTTTCAGTACTCCGTTTACGAATACGGAAATGAGAATTAATCCTCCGTTGCAAAGTGGAATTTACTTTCTGCAAATAAGAAATGGGAACTATAATTTAACTAAAAAACTTATTGAACAATAAATTTTGCAATAAAAAAGGCTGCTCCCATGGGTGGAAACAGCCTTTTTATTAATTTTTTTTCTATTACTTTACAATCAATTTAGCAGTATTACGGCTATTGTTAGTTTGAACAGCTATGGTATAGAAACCTTTTTCCAATGCAGCAGTATTTATCATTGCAAAATGACGGCCAGTTGTCATTGAGCCTTTGTTCTCTGAATAAACCAATTTTCCAGTTATATCACTTACAGTGATTGCTACTTCTGTTTCAGCAGCTAACTGAAAGTTTATCTGTGCATAATCATTAGCCGGGTTTGGGAATACATTTAAACCTAAGTCTGATTTTTCTCGTTCTTTTATTCCTGCAGAAGGATTAATCGTACCACGAATCAGAATATCATCAATAGAAATAAGATTGTCATCAAATGAATTGTGGTGAAAAGCTATAAATACATTTTGATTTGCATAAGTATCTAAAGGTACAAAGAAGGGTCTTAATACACCTCTCCAACGAGCCGAATCATCATTAAACTCAATGTAAGTGCTATCCAAACCATGTACAAAACCTGAAGAAAAATCGTATCCGCTGAAAACAGAATCGTTTGTTCCATTTATACTGTCCATCTCTGCAGCTGTAAATAGTATAGTGTTAAATGCTACATCCTCATTTGTTGTAGTAGATATTTTTACCTCATAACCATCCAAATAACGTGGAGTTTGGAATGGGGCTGATTTCCAAAAAAGAGTATCATGATCTCCCAATAGTATATTTCTGGTTATCAACCAATTATCCGCCTGTCCGGGAGAAGTGAACCAGGAATTTGAGATTATCACAAGATTGGTATCCATTGTTGCCTGATCAGTTGAATCAGCGTCTGCAAAAGCCATAGACAGATACCAATAATCAGAACGGTTTCCAGTAGAGCCATCTGGCAATTGGTCTAAATCATAATCGTACCATAATGAATCTACCATATTTGCCGGAGGCGGATCCTGAGTAAGAAGAATATAATTGAGTGAATCTGCTTGAAATCCTTCATATAACAATGTATCCTGAGCTTTTAAACCCAAAGAACCGGCAAATAATAAAACTGAAAGTAGTGTATAAATTTTTTTCATGCGACTTGTTTTTTAAAAAAAGGTTGATTAAAAAATTAAAAATTTTCAGGCAGCAAAGGTAAAATATAATTCTAATTATTTAAAATTAAATTAATTGTTTTTTTAGTGATAAGCGTCACTTCATATTTTGACTCATCTCATGGAATTAATTTTTGCTTAACAATTACTTTGTGGGCAAAATTAATTTTGTTTAACCTTAATAACATTTAAAAAATGACAAAAACAGATATTGAAATTCAAAAAGATGTAATGGCTGAGTTAAAATGGATGCCTCAGCTAAGAGCTACAGAAGTTGGTGTAGCAGTAAAAAACGGAGTTGTAACATTATCAGGGACAGTTGATACATATGCAAAAAAAGTTGCTGCAGAAAAAGCTGCTCAAAGAGTTGCAGGCGTAAAAGCTGTTGCAGAAGATGTTGAAGTAAAACTCACAGGCAGCGGTAAAAGAAATGATACGGAGATTGCAGAAACTGTTTTGAATGCCCTGAAATGGCATAGTGCAGTTCAGGAAGATAAGATTAAAATAAAAGTGGAAGATGGCTGGGTAACTCTTGACGGAGAAGTAGAATGGGAATTTCAAAAAAATGCAGCACGTACCATGATAGAAAATCTGATAGGAGTTGCAGGTATTTCAAACAATATTAAAATTATACCTACTATATCTGCTACTGAAGTAAAAAAGAAGATAGGCTCTGCTTTTCAACGAAGTGCAACCATTGATTCGGAAAAAATAAATGTTGAAGCAGCAGGAGACAGGGTAACTTTAACAGGTAAAGTACGTTCTTTTGCTGAAAAGAAAGATGCTGAAAATGCTGCATGGTTTGCGCCTGGCGTTAAAGTGGTTGAAAATAAACTTGATGTTGACCTTGAAGTATTTGCGTATTAAATCATACTTCGACTGAATAAGTTTACAAAACTTACAAACTCATTCGCTCAGCATAAATTAAAAAGAAAAAGTCATTTGCGTACTGGGAATTAACGCATGAGTTTATTTTTCTTTTTGGGAGGGGGAAATTTTTCCCCTTTCTTTTTTTAATTTAATCGGATGACTATAATCACCAATATTCCTGAACAAAGTCATTTATTCTGGCAGTGCAGGCAAGTACTTTTGTATCCGAATAAATAAACTTAATTTATTAACCATAAAAATTTAAACAATGTCAACATTAATGAAAAGCAGAACAACGTTTCCTTCTTTAGCAAGCAATTTTTTTAATACAAGACAATTATTTCCAAATGTTTGGGATCTTGAAAAAGATTTATTTGATTTTGATGGGGGTTCTTTTTTGATGCCGGATGCAAATATTGTGGAGAATGAAAAGGCATTCACAATAGAACTTGCTGCTCCAGGTCTTGAACGTAACGACTTCAAAGTAGAGGTAAATAATGGTATTTTGACCATTAGCGCAGAGAAAGAAGAAGAAAGAAAAGAAGAAGACAAAAATTACAGAAGAAAAGAATTCTCCTATAATTCTTTCAGCCGTTCTTTCACCGTACCAGATAATTCTTTACCTGATAAAATAGAGGCAAAGTATGAAAATGGAATTCTACGTCTTTATCTTCCTAAAAAAGAAGTAACCGTATCTAAGCCTGCAAAAGAAATTAAAGTTTCTTAAAATAGTTTTTTAAAGTATACTAGCGAATGAGTTCGTAAGTTTTGTAAACTTATTCAGCCGAAGTGTAAAATAAAAAAAGAGATTGTATCAGAAGTTAGTCCTCTGTGTGAATAGCAGCAGTTAAACTTTTGAGAACAATCTCTTTTTTTATTTACTGAGTAATTATTTTTGCAAACCCTGTAAGTCGCAAACTCATATAGCCGAAGTATACTTCGACTAAACGATCCAATAGCTATCGGGTTGCTGAGAGCCAGTATTTATTGTTTTTTCTCAGGTTTTACTTCCGGATTGGGTTTAGGAGTTATTTCCGGTGAAGGGTGTTCAGGCTGCTTTTCAGGTTGAGGTTTAGGAGTAATTTCCGGAGTTGAAGGAGGAGTGACTGGCATGGGTGGGCAGGGTTCTACTTCAGGCTTTTTCTGATTATGGCTCATAGGTTATCTTTATTCTTATACTTTAATTTTTTTTAATTCTTTTTGCAGTTTTTCAATTAAAACTTTTTCTTTTTTATTGGTTCCATGATAAGCTGCTGCCAGCTCTT
>JAHEXZ010000059.1:7427-32653 GCA_023251835.1 Bacteroidota bacterium
TGATTATGGCTCATAGGTTATCTTTATTCTTATACTTTAATTTTTTTTAATTCTTTTTGCAGTTTTTCAATTAAAACTTTTTCTTTTTTATTGGTTCCATGATAAGCTGCTGCCAGCTCTTTTGCAATAGAAAGAGCGGTTTTCTTCATTTGTTCATCAAAAGCAGTATGGTGGTCTTTTACAAAATCGATGAATGAATCAAATGCAGCCTCTGCATCTCCAATTTGTTCATCCAGAAAATCAAACTCCATTTCTGCATAGTAAGCCACATCTGTGCCAAATGCATCTATATGCGTTTCCTGTGGAACTAATTCTTTCTTAACAATATCCTGCAATTTTTTTTTCTCTTCGGATGTAATCATGTGATCGATATCAGCAACGGCATAAAGCAGCTTTCCTAACTCTGCATAAAACTCTTTGTATAACATAACCTGTAAATTAAATTTTTTATTAAGCAATTATATATAATTGCGTTGCAAGTATACGATTCAAATTACCCATACGCTATGAAAATGCTCATAATGGCTGCTGATAAATATCAATGATTTTTAAGTTAAACTATCTGCAAATTCAAAAATTCAACCATCCCATTTTTAATTTTTAAGCATCTCCAATCTTTTAAAATCGATAATTCTTATATTACCATTAGCAGTTTCTATTAAGCCCTCTTCTTTTAAATCCGTGAGGTTACGGCTTACTGATTCAGGAGATATTCCGGAAAGTGCCGAAATATTTTCCCTGTTCAATACAAAAGATAAATTGGTTTCTCTATCATCGAGGTATTTCTTAGATACAAAAATAATGGCTTCTGCAACGCGTTTCCTGGCAGAGTCGTAGGCAAGTTTTAATAACCTTTCTTCAGCTTCTACAAAGCTATGCGACAACGTTCTGATGAATTTCAGGGCAATTTCATTATTTGACTGTAACAGATGAAGAAAGTCCTGTCTCGGAACAAGGGCCAACTCTGTACATTCAATGGTCATGGCAGATTCACGATGTATCCCTTCCTCCATTAAGGCATGGTATCCAAAAAAATCTCCGGTTTTATGAATACTGATTATATATTCTTTACCAAATTCATTGGTTTTAAATATTTTTACTTTTCCGGAAGTAATAAAATAAAGGAAGTTAGAAAAATCACCTTCTATAAAAATCAATTCTTTTTTTTTTATTTTTTTTACATTTCTTCGTTCTGACAAAACACCTATTTCTTTTGAAGAATTGTTTTCACTTATTAATTCGTTCAAACTATCCGGTTTTTTTCCGAATGTTTTTTTTATCAGATTATATTTTCTCAGTCTTGAGCTCACTGTTCCAAGTAATTCGTCTCCATTAAAAGGCTTAGTCAGGTAACCATCTGCCCCAAGGTCTATCCCTTTTTTTAAATCATTGATTTCTGCGTTTGCGGTCATAAAAATAAAAGGCACACCTGTCATACAAGGAATATTTTCCAATGCCCGAAGAACACCATAGCCGTCTAATACCGGCATCACTATATCGCATAAAATAAGGTTAGGGGTATGCTTATGTATTATTTCAAGACCTTCTTTTCCATTGCAGGCCTTATATGTAGCATATCCGGCTAATTTTAGGATTTCTTCCGTATTTTCACGGATTTCCTCATTATCATCGATAATAAGTATACTGTCGCCCATGGTTTATATTAGTCTTAATTGAATTGTAATTACAATAATACAAATCCATGCCAGGTGACCAATATCATTATCTTAAATTGATTAATATCATGCTATTACCACATATCTGGCGAAGAATATTGAAACAAAGATTTAATAAATTCTCACCTGCATTGTGGTTAAATATCCACAATAATTAAGCTGTTTGGAGTACGTCTTCTTTAACAATTCGTTTGCCCAGTACTGCTTCAATGTCATTTTTGTACACCACTTCTTTCTGTAGTAAAAGTGTTGCCAAGGCATTCAGTTTATCGCGGTTGTTTTCCAGAATGTTTCTGGCTGCATCGTGCGCCTGCATGATGAGTTTTCTCACTTCTTCATCAATTAGCTGTGCAGTTGCTTCGCTGTATGGCTTCTGAAGTGAGCTTTCATATATTCCTGTTGAATCATAAAAACTGACATTGCCAATTTTTTCACTCAAACCCAACTGGGCTACCATCATATAAGTTTGTTTGGTTACTTTTTCAAGATCATCAAGAGCTCCGGATGAAATTTCTTTGAAAACAATTTCTTCAGCCGCTCTTCCTCCAAGAGCCGCAGACAGGCGATCAAAAAATTGTGCTTTGGTTACAATTTGTCTTTCTTCAGGTAAATACCATGCCCCTCCAAGAGATTTACCTCTGGGAATAATAGATACTTTCAATAAGGGATCTGCATATTTTAACATCCAGCTTACAACAGCGTGTCCGGCTTCATGAAAAGCAATTATCTTTTTTTCTGATGGTGAAATTACTTTACTTTTCTTTTCCAATCCACCAATAACACGGTCAACAGCATCCATAAAATCCTGAAATCCGATAGTTTGTTCCTTTTTTCTGGCGGCAATCAATGCGGCCTCATTACATACATTAGCAATATCGGCTCCTGAAAAACCGGGAGTTTGAGCAGCCAGTTGCTCTGAATCTACTGATTTATCAAGTAAAAGTGGTTTCATGTGAACCTTGAATATAGCAGCACGTTCTGTTTTATTTGGGAGATCGAGATAAATATGGCGGTCAAAACGACCAGGACGAAGCAAAGCCGGATCGAGAATATCAGCACGGTTAGTAGCAGCCAGCACAATTACTCCGGCATTATGTGCAAAACCATCCATTTCGGCAAGCAATTGGTTGAGTGTACTTTCCCGTTCGTCATTTGCCTGAACGGATAAGGCACGGCCACGAATACGTCCAACAGTATCAATCTCATCAATAAAAATAATACTGGGAGCTTTTTCTTTTGCTTTATTAAACAAATCCCGAACCCGGGAAGCTCCCACACCAACAAACATTTCGACAAACTCAGAACCTGCAAGAGAAAAAAAAGGAACTCCGGCTTCTCCGGCAATAGCTTTTGCCATGAGTGTTTTACCAGTTCCGGGAGCACCAATAAGCAATATACCTTTCGGGATTTTCGCTCCCAGTCTGGTAAAATTGCCGGGTTGTTTCAGAAACTCTACAATTTCCATCACTTCTGTTTTTGCTTCCTCATAGCCGGCTACATCACTGAATGTAACCGGACTGTACTTTCCTTTTTCATATAGTTTTGGATTTGATTTACCAAAATCAAACATAGAACTTCCCATAGTGCCTGTAGCAAGGCTAGCTCTGGACATAATATAAAACCAGAAGAAAGCCAATAATGCAATTGGTATTAACCAACCGAGCAGATTTGACCACCAATCTTTTTCCTTATTGGTATATTGGACTACAATTTTCTCCTGCTCCGAAAATTGATTCTGTGTTTCATCTAAGTGGCGCTCAAATGTTTCTATAGAACCTATTGGAAAATAATAATGGGGGCCTTTATTAAGTGTTCCGAAAGCATTTTTGGCAACAGCTTTATACTTTTCTTTCTTCAAACTATCTTCTTTAATATATACTTCTACGGTTTCTTTATTGATAACATTTATTTTATTAGCATCATGGCTGAGAAGCATATCCTGCTTAAATTCCTGCCAGGTAATTTCTTTTGCTTCGGAAGATTTTTTTGGAAAGAAATAAATGATTAAAATACCAATAAGCAAAATGAGGTATATCCAACCCATAGGGAAAGGATAAAATTTTTTCTTTCCATTTGCTCCTAATTTCTTTTTTGATTGAGGATTTTCAGATGTCATTGGGAATTATTTTAATTTCGTGAAATGTTTTTGTGAGTTTATACTTTTATGGCTTGTTATTTTTTTTATCGCCTCTAAGTTTTCCTGTTGAGTTTTATGCAGGTAGTTTACGATTTTATCAAGACCAATCCATTTCCAACTGTCAACTTCGGGGAATTGCTCATTAATATGTGTATGACATTTATATGAATACCCCTCAAAATTTGTATCTGTAATAACTAAGAAGGATTCGAGAACTTTGTTCTGCTTACTGTACTTGACAGGAGGCAGAGTATGTGTCTGTAAAATAGATAACAAAGAGATGTCAATTCCTGTTTCTTCCTTTAATTCTCTGGCAGCAGCGAAAAAGCTATTTTCATTATCATTTTTTAAACCTTTTGGGATGGACCAATTTTTCCAAGGCGAATGAGTCGCATGACATACTAATATTTTTTGATTATTCACATTATATAAATAAATACCACACGTAATAACAGGCGTTTTCATTCATTGAGAATCTGGTAAAGGTTGTTTTATTTTCAGACTGTCAAAATACCTCACCTCTTGTGGGTACTCTTTTTCCCTGATTATTGGCCTGCAATACCGTCCATAACTCAAATCATATAACATCCAGGCAAGACAGGCGATAATAATAAGTAAAAAAATAATTATACTATTTTTTATTTTGTTGCTCATAATTTCACAAACAAAAAGAAGGGAGATAAAAATACCTCCCTTAGCCCAATGTCATTAAGTTATCCCCCATTCGCACCAATTTCAACAAGCTCTCCAAAGGAATACTTCGGACAATATAACCAACGTGAAGTTAGTTGAACTTGTCGATGATTTGGGCATCTAATTGGATTCTTCATATTCCATTTCCGGACTTACTTTTTTTGCAGTATCCGTTTTTTGAGACTTTTCTGGTTCACCATTATAACGGTTAGCAATTGCATGTATAGTTCTCAAAAGATTTTCTTCGGAAGAAGAAAGGTTGCCCAGATCCTCTTTTCCTTTAGTGATTGCTTTATTGATAAGGTTATGCAAAGAAACAATTCCTTTCAATTTGCCCTGTTCATCAATAACAGGCAATCGTCCTATTTTATTTGTGCGCATCTGCTGATAAGCTGTTGTAACATCATCAGTTTCTTTTACGGTATAAATTTCAGTTGGCATAATTTTTCCAACAGCCACTTTTTCCGGTGATTGGGAATTTTTCTTTGCCAGCGATAAACAAATATCGCGATCAGTAATTATACCCACTACCTTTTGATCTTTATCAATTACAGGTAGTGCTCCGCAATTACCGGTTTTCATCATTTTTGCCGCATCGGCTAAGGTTGTTTCCGTGTTGCAACACTGCAGCGAACCGGAAGTCATTACTTCATTTATTTTCATCTTTTTATTTTTTTTGAATTAAACATTTTTTTGATTTAAAAAAACAAAGAAACAGAGGCCAGAAGTTCATTGAAATGAGTAAGGTCATCCATCACTTTGATCTTAATCACTTTAGCAGCGTTAAGTTAAAACTGATGTTACGCAAAATTTATATCTAATTCAGAATATCTCTATATTTCCGCCTGTCATTTCGAACGCAGTGAGAAATCTTGTCAATCAATTGCAAAGATTTCTCTCTTTATCAATTCTCTTCTCTATTACAGGTATAAAAGTCTATCATTTCTAAATCTTTTTCTTTGCGTAACATGAGTTAAAAGTAATAAGTCAAAATTCAAAAGGTTGAAAAATATCTATACTATTGAATATTTATTTATTTCCATGCGTTATTTTATACTTAACATAGTAGTGGTAATGCAGACGAAATCTTCTAATAGAAATTGCTGAATTACACACCAAACGGAAATGTCTCCGGAATCTGGTGCCCATCAGGTTTAATATGCAAAGGATGAAGGGCTTGTGTTTCATCAATAAAAACAAAAGCATCATAACGCATTGGTAAAACACTGGGAACATAATTTCCATAATGTTCCCGTTCAGGATGATACACAACTCCAATTGCTCTGTGACCTATAGGTTTTTCAAGAACTCTCTTGTCTTTTATTTTTTCAAATAATAAAAGTTTATTTTTTTCAGTTCCTTCATGATAGTGCAATAAATGCTCCCAGCTTCCATTTATAGCGGTTGGTACAATCATTTTCCTCATTACATCCCCCCATTCTCTTCCTGCAATAACACTTCCTTTGTACGAGCCAAACCCAACCAATACTACTCCCTTATTTTTATGCTGTTCTCTTACAAGCTGGCCAACATTTACCATTCTTTCATCTGCCATATCCGTTGCAGTAGCATCGCCTATATGTGTATTATGTTCCCATATAATAGCCTTGGCATTACCTCCATGAAAATCCATTAACCTGTTCAAGGTAGTCATCATGTGCCTGTCGCGAATATTCCAAGATTTTGCACCACCCTGAACCATCGCACGATAATATTTTTCAGCATTTACGGCAATAAGCGCGTTTTGCTCTGTACTGAAAACATGTTCATGATCCGTATTATATTGTGGCACTTTTGCACGTATTTCAGCGAGTAACGTAATCACCTCTTTTTCGCATAATTGTGAAACAAAAGAAGACGCACGGGCATACGATTGTCCCTCATCTGAACTATAAGGTTCAAAGCACTGCAATGCTTCAACAGCAGTTTGCAATGTCTTAGGATCGTTTTTTCTTAAATAAGCAATAATAGCATCCATTGATTCCCATAAACTATATACATCAAGCCCATAGAAACCAACTTTCTTTTCAACAGAACGCCCTGTATTATGGCTTTTTAGCCATTCTGCAAATGCCACAATTTCCCAATTAGCCCACATCCATGTTGGCCAACGGTTAAATGCATGCAGCACATCTTTTGCACTTTTTCCTGCCTGCTCATAGTTTTTAATATACCTGTTTAAGCGATAGCAGTCTGGCCAGTCACCTTCTACTGCAATAAATGAAAATCCTTTTTCTTTGATAAGACGCTGGCTTATTTTTGACCGCCAGGTATAATATTCATGTGTTCCATGTGTTGCTTCACCAAGTAATACATATTTGGCATCTCCAATATATTCTATGAGCGGATCAAGATCAATAGTGCTTTCCAGGGGACTTGAAATGCCCCCAATATATTCATTGATGCTTTTAATTTTATAATTAGTTTCCATCTCTCTGATTTTTCAGACTACAAAAGAATGAATGATTGAGTGTCCTATAAATGATAAAAATCACCGCTATCACTGATTAACTTCATTATTATTGGAATATACTCATAGATATATTTGTGCATCTACAAAATGTTTTTTATGAAAACAAAAATTATAATTATAACACTACTGCTGACACTGGCACTGTTATTAATCTCATTAAATATTTTCCAATCGGCTACCGGTCCACATGATGGAACAGTGAAACCTGCCGGCAACTATAATATTGAGATGAAAAATTCGTATGATAATTTTTATGCTTACCTGTTGGATAAGAAACGTAATCCGATATCTAACACAGGAATATATTGTGAAGTTAAATTTATATTTCCGGATAGCACAAGTACAGTTATCCCCTTAAAACCTTTTGAAGAGGATGGATTTTCAATAGAATCCGGTTCACTTAAATTTTACTCCTGCAGAATATATTTTAAAGTGTCAGGAAAATTAATATCTGCATCATTTGATAATGAAAGTTTGATTGTCTTAAAAAAATAAATTACATACTATGATAAACAGCCCAATTAACCAACTTATTTCTGTTCCGGCAGGTGAAATAAACCTCAGTGGAGAGTTCATTATACCAGTTAATTCCCAGTCATTAGTAATATTTTCGCATGGCAGCGGCAGCAGCCGTTTTAGCACACGAAACAATTTTGTTGCAAGAGAATTACATAAACAAGGTATCGGAACTTTTCTTTTCGATCTCCTAACTAAGGAGGAGGATATGAATTATGCCAATCGTTTTAACATAGAACTACTGAGTGAGCGGCTTATAGTTGTTACAAAATATATTCGTCTGCTTCCAGCAGTTTCCGGATTAAAAATCGGTTACTTTGGAGCAAGCACAGGCGCTGCCTCAGCATTACGTGCAGCAGCAGCATTGCCTGATATTATTGATGCAGTGGTTTCAAGGGGTGGCAGACCCGATCTTGCAATAAATATTGCTGACAAAGTAAAAGCTCCAACACTTCTGATTGTTGGAGAAAAAGATTATGATGTAATAGAAATGAATGAAACAGCTTATCAAAAGCTACAATGCAAAAAGAAAATGGAGATCGTACCTGATGCCACCCATCTTTTTGAAGAGCCTGGTACTTTAGAAAAAGCAGCTTCACTCGCGGCTGATTGGTTTAGTGCACATCTAAAATTAAAAGAAGAAAAATTAGTTAATTATTAAACCCTGGAGTCCATGTTTGAAAACAGATACGAGGCGGCTCTACAGCTTGCCGGTAAATTACAAGAATTTAAAAATAAAGATGGAGTTGTACTTGCTGTTCCACGCGGAGGGGTTCCTATAGGATATACTATTGCAAAAGAATTGGGCTTGCCTCTTGAAATAATTCTTTCGAAAAAAATAGGGCATCCTTATAACCCTGAATATGCGATTGGTTCAGTTTCCTTACATGGAGCCATTATTGATGAGCGTGTGACGGATGTACCAATGGATTATATACAAAAAGAAGCCGACCGTATCTTAAGCGGCCTAAAAGAAAAGTTTAAACTATTTATGGGTGACCGTAAGCCGACTGATTTAACTGGCAAGATTGTAATTATAGTTGATGATGGAATTGCAACTGGTAATACTATTCTTGCGACAATCAAGTCAATTGAAAAAAGTAACCCTCAGAAAATAATTATAGCTGTACCTGTGGCACCACCCGCAACAGTGAGTAAACTTTCAAAAGTAGCAGATGAAATAGTTTGCCTGCTAATACCAGAAAATTTTTCAGGTGTAGGTCAATTTTATTATGACTTTTCACAGGTAAGCGATGATGAAGTTATAGAACTTTTGCAGAAAGCAAATAAAATTAAAAATATAGCCTGATAAAGTTACATACACAAAAGATGAGGGAAAAATATTTCAAGCGGAATTTATTGCAAGAGAGCATATCATGGTTATTAGCTGTTCCAGCTCTTTTTCTTCTTCTTATAACTTTTGCAGCATATATGAGTGCATGGACAGTAGTGTACTTTATTAAATTAAAATACCAGATAATTAAGAAGTATTTCGATGTTTCAAAACTATTTACCAAACTAAAAGCAAGTACACATCAATTTTCTACAAAACTTTTGCATTGACAAAAAATGATTTAGAGGAGTTTTTTATACTTTCGGCTGAATGAATCCCGCATTTCTGCCACAAAAGAATTATACCGTATAGCACACGCTCATGCATTTTTTGTTTTTTGATCCGCATGCAGTCTTTTATTGATAGTAGAATTTTTTGAAGTATATTCTTCACTATTATATGATTTAGTCACTGCAAATTTGTCTTTGTGTTTAATCAACAGCCATGTATTTTCTTTTCTTCCTTTCAGTTTTACCAGAACAAATTCGCCTTTCAGTTTTTTTCCATCCAGTATAAATTTTAGATTTCCAGCATTCAATCCCGCCATTAATTTTTTTTCTGCAACTGATTTTTCCGAATTATCAATATCGGAAAAATACCCGTTATCCCATATTTCTACTATACCGGCACCATAATTACCTTCAGGAATAATACCTTCAAAATTCTTATAGTCGTATGGATGGTCCTCTACCATCAAGGCCAGTCGTTTATCATTCGGATTTAAAGAAGGGCCTTTTGGAACAGCCCAGCTTTTGAGTACACCATCCAACTCAAGCCTGAAATCGTAATGCAGATGAGAAGCATAGTGCCGCTGTACTACAAAAGATAACTTTGATTTTGAACTTACTACTTTTCCTTCAGGCTCAGGAGTCTGATTAAAGTTCCTTTTCTTCTTGTACAGATGTAATTCCATAAATTTATGATGCTTTTTTCGTTTTGTGTTCAGGCTTCCTTTAATTGTTCCATAAGGTCTTTTGATTTGGTATGAACTATTTTTATAGATGGTTTTTTTGTTTTGATTCCTTTAGCTTTGGCATTAATTAATTTCATCAAACCTTCAGAATAAGTATCTTCATAGCGACTGCCATCAAACTTTCCGGAAAGCTGTTCTATCAGCGAAATAGCCATTTTAAGTTCATTTGCTTTCACTTCAGCCTTTGCCGGTAGATTTAACTCCGAAATATCTTTTCATACTTTCTATTACGATTCCTACATTACCTCTTCATGCTCCAACTCAAAAGCCATATCATTTATATCCTGGGCAATCACTGTAAGATTTTTATCTGTGGTTTCTTCTTCTTCCAGACTGCGGTCAAGCAATTCAGCTATTTTTGTATAACCAAGTACATCTGCCAGTTCACACAATGAGCCATAAGATGCAATTTCATAATGTTCTATTTTCTGTACACCAATAATTAATGCAGAATCTCTTACCGGAGTGGTTTCAAACTCATCTATAATCCGGTTACACTCTGTTACTAAACCTTTCATAGCCTCGCACTTTTGTTCTTCATTTCTATCAATACGTAAACGGTCAAACACTTTTTCAAGCCGCTCAACCTGACGTTTAGTTTGTTCAAGGTGGGAATCAAAAGCTTCCTGTAAACTTTCATTATAAGTAGCTTTTGCCATCACCTGTAATGCTTCTATAAGTTGCTTTTCTGCATCATAAATATTGTTTAATTCTTCTACAAAAAGATCATCCAATGTTTTAGTAACCTTTTCTTTTGTTTTCACTGTTCTTTTACCTGCTGTAGTTTTGCTTTGAGTAGCAGCTTGTTGTTTTACAGGTGCTATAGTGTCTGTTGTTTGTAATTTCGCCATTTTTGATTAATTTTTTTTTACTTATAAAGAATAAACAAATAATATAGTTTTTTTCTAAAGTTTATGTTAACCAGTTCCTAAAAATATACCAACCTGATCCCTTTTGGAATCAGGTATTTGTTGAGTATTATTTTACCCATTGCTATTGCTTTAAATAATTCACTATCATTGTCATTGTCATTTCGAATCCTGCTGAAGGCAGGAAGAGAAATCTTTGCAATTGATTGATAAGATTTCTCTTCCGCATTTTCGGGATCGAAATGACAGGTGGAAATATAGAAATATTCTGGATTAGTGAAGTTTTCAAAATAACTTCCGCAATCCGCGCGAATATTTCGACAAACCTCAATATGACTCGCGCGCGGTCAGTCAGAGCTAGTTTACCCTGAGCAAAGTCGAAGGGAAGACTTTGGGAGGGTTATTTGAAATAATAATTTTGTTGATGTTATTTTGAAAACATGACTTAGATATAAATTTTGCGTAACATCAGTAATTAAAACATGTTTAAGATTTTAAAGGAAAAAATAGTCTTTAATGACCGTTTTATTATAAAACAAGGAAAAATTGCTGACAACAGCGGACATGAATTTTCTCGTCTTTGCCTAAAGCGGGAAGATGCGGCAGCAGTATTAATTGTAAATACTGAAGCAAATACAATAGTGTTAACACGTCAATTTCGGTATCCTATTTCAGGCAAAACAAAAGAGTATATACTTGAAATTGTCGCAGGGAAGATAGATACTAATGAAAATCCATTGGAAACAGCTATCAGAGAGGCAGAAGAAGAAACAGGATATAGAATAAATTTCCAAAATATTAAACCAATACTTTCATGTTTTTCTTCACCGGGATATAGCTCAGAACGTTTCTTTATTTACTTTGCTAATGTTAGCAATGCAGACAAAATAAATAAAGGCGGAGGTTTAGAAAATGAAAATGAATACATTGAGATAATAGAAATGCCTATAGAACAATTTAAAGAATGTATCAGAAACAGAACCATCGAAGACGCAAAAACATATATTGCAGGTTTATATTTCTTATTGCAACGATGAATAAAGATACAAGATGAAGTTAGAAGTCTGCCAGTATATATTTTTCCTATTTTTACAATTATAAACTTCATTACTCATTATGAGCAAAATAAAATTAAATCCGGGCGTTTTTGATTTTTTAAAACAGTTAAAAAAAAATAATAATCGCGACTGGTTTGCAACCCATAAAGAAAGATATTTATCACAACTTTCTCAGATAGAAGCTTTTGCTGATACTTTATTAATCGAAATGAACAAGCATGATGTAATTGAAACACTTTCAGGCAAAAAAAGTTTGTTTCGTATATATCGGGATACACGTTTTTCAAAAGACAAAACACCTTACAAAACGCATTGGTCGGGTAGCTTCAAACGTGCTACAAAAAAAAGAAGAGGAGGTTATTATTTTCATATAGAGCCAGGGAACTCTTTTGTTGCCGGTGGTTTCTGGGTACCTGATACCCAAGACCTCAAACGGATAAGGGATGAGATTGCTTACGATGCTTCTGCTTTACGTAAAATACTCAAAAGCAAATCATTTATAGATACATTTGGAACCTTGTATGGAGAGCAGGTGCAAAATGCACCCAAAGGTTTTACTACCGATCATCCTGCAATTGACCTGATTAAGTATAAACAGTTTATACTTATGCGAAAGTTTAGCGATAAAGAAGTTAGTGGTGACAATTTTCTAAAACAAATAAATGATACCTTCAAAAAAATGCGTCCCTTTCTTGATTATATGACAGAAGTGCTGACAACGGATGAAAATGGAATTTCCATTGTTTAATAACAGATAGCATTTTAATAAACAGTTACTCTCCGATAAATTTACACCATGAAAAATATTTTATATATTCTTTACCAACCTTACAAATGGCTTTTTTTTCTTTTTTTAGTTCTGAATACCTTATTTTTTAGCATGACTGCTATATTGATTTCCGTCTTTATCAATCAACGGGTAGGAGGCCATTGCGGAACAGCATGGGCACGACTTAATTCCTTTTTTACACCCATGCTGGTAAACATTTCAGGGAAAGAAAACATCAAAAAAAACACTTCCTATATCGTTGTACCAAATCATCAAAGCCATTATGACATATTCTTAATATATGGCTGGTTAGGTATGTATATCAGATGGGTAATGAAAAAGGAACTTCGTAAAGTCCCCGGCCTTGGTATATGCTGTGAAAAGATGGGACATGTCTATATCGATCGCTCCAATATACAATCGGCCATTGAAAGTCTGAATGCGGTAAAAAATACATTAATAGATGGTTCTTCTACCATTATGTTTCCTGAAGGTACCAGAACTGCAACAGGTGAGTTAGGCCCATTTAAAAAAGGAGCCTTCAAGCTGGCTTTTGACCTTGGCCTCCCTCTTCTTCCTGTTACTATTATGGGTACAAAAGATGTTCTCCCCGCAAAAACATTAAACCTATTTCCCGGAAAAGTAAAAATGATAGTACATGAACCAGTAGATATTAATAAATATACCACCGAAGAACTTGAAAAGCTAATGTCGGATGTAAGAACTATTATTGAAGCACCTTTGAAAAAAAATTAATTTTTTTACCCTGAATTGAAAGACTACACTGAATAACAAACTATTTTAATCCTGGTCTAAGATTTTATATGAACAGAAGGGAACTTATAAAAAAAGCAATTTTGGCAGGATTAGCAACAGGTATATCTCCTCAATTAGCAACTGCATCGTCTCTTATACCTCAACCGCTTTTTTCATGCAAAGATTTCGGAAGTGATTTTATCTGGGGTACTGCCACTGCAGCTTACCAGATTGAGGGAGCCTGGAATGAGGATGGCAAAGGAGAATCCATTTGGGATCATTTTGCTCATACCCGGAAAGACAAAATAAAAACAAATGAAAACGCTGATATAGCCTGCGATTTTTACCACCGTTATGAGAGTGATATTGAACTGATGCGTTCAATGAATATTCCTAATTTTCGCTTTTCCATTGCCTGGTCGCGGGTGTTTCCATCTGGTACAGGCACCATAAATCAAAAAGGAATTGATTTTTATTCCCGTTTGATTGATACGTGCCTGAAGGCTAACATTGCTCCCTGGATAACGCTCTATCATTGGGATATTCCACAGGCATTACAAGAAAAAGGTGGCTGGGAAAACAGGGATGTATGCAATTGGTTTGCTGAATACGTTGAGATTTGTACCAAACATTTTGGCGACAGGGTTAAAAACTGGATGGTATTTAATGAACCCACTGCTTTCACTGCTTTGGGCTATATGTTGGGTATTCATGCCCCCGGAAAATACGGTGTAAAACGTTTTTTAAAAGCCGCTCATCATACAGTACTTTGCCATGGTATAGGAGGACGTATTATTCGTAAAAATGTGCCAAATGCTCAAATAGGAACAACTTTTTCCTGCAGTCCTGTTGATGCATGGAAAAATAAACCTGCCAATATACGGGCTGCAAAACGTGAAGATGTTTTAATCAATCGGTTGTTTATTGAACCGGTATTAGGAATGGGCTATCCCTGGAAAGACTTACCAACATTGAAAAAGATAAAAAGATTTATGCATCAGGAAGATGCTTCCAATATGCCTTTTGATTTTGATTTTATAGGATTACAAAATTATTCACGCTTAGTGGCCCACAATGCTACTCTTGTTCCATTTATACATGCGCTAAATATACAGCCTGAAAAATTAGAACATGAAATTACCGAAATGGATTGGGAAGTGTATCCAGAAGGTATTTACCGGGTTTTAAAACAGTTTTCCAGCTATCCGGGTGTAAAAAAAATCATTATCACTGAAAACGGTGCAGCTTTCAATGATGAAGTTACCGGAAATAATGTAAAAGACCATAAACGCACAAAATTTTTGCAGGATTATATAGAACAGGTTTTAAAAGCTAAAAACGAAGGCATTCCTATAAAAGGATACTTTGTATGGAGCTTTCTTGATAACTTTGAATGGGCTGAAGGTTTCCGTCCGCGTTTTGGATTAGTGCACGTGGACTTTAACACACAAAAAAGAATAATTAAAGATAGTGGGCTTTGGCTGAAAGAATTTTTAAAAGGATAAGAGCCTTTTATTGTAAAAAATTCATAGCTTATATAGCAAACTGTTCATTAAACCACTGAATCTCCCTTTCAAAAAGAGGTTCAGGAACTATCACAGGTTCCTCAGTTACAAATACCGGAAGCTCTATTCCTTCAGGTAAGGCCAGAAGTGGTACGGAACTATTATATGCCATCTTTTTTGCTGTACTAAATTTAAACAGACGATAAAAAAGATTATGCCTGTGAGGAATTATAGCAACAATATCGGCATCACTTTCCTGTACAAAACTATTAATCCCATCAACTACATTTTTATTAATGACATAATGTACAGAGTGGCTCACTTTTTTCAGCATCTTTCTTACATTAAGAAGTACTGCAACGCTCTTAGATGCTGTTTTTTGATCTTCTGCCTTTACATTCACAATAAAAAGTTTGGAGCTGAAAAAAAATATAAAATTTAACAATACCGTAAGAGGACGATCATTTTCAAGTTCTAAATAGTCTGCTGCAAAAACAATTTTTGATGGAATCTTAAACACTGCATTAGAAGGTATCATTAATACCGGAACAGATAAAGTACTGATTGCACCGGATGTATTATTACCAACAACAGATTCATCATAAATTCCTGCAGGAATACCAAAAACAATAAGATCAGCATTTTTTTCTTTTACCGTTTCTGTCATCTTGTATACAACATTCTCAGGCTGTGCACATATTTCAAATTTCACATTAGGCTCATTTGTTTTTATATGATTTTCTAACAGATTAATTACTTTTAACTTCTTACTTTGCAATTCTGCCTCACTCAAATAATTTTCCGATGTGGGAGGTTGACATACGTGAATCAAAGTAATTGTTGCGCCCATTAGTTTTGCAAACTCAATGGCATAATTTAAAGCATTTTCAGATGTTTCCGAAAAATCTGTAGGTACAATAATTGTCCTCATAATTTCCCCGTTTTAGTATTCGTGAACATTATAATTTATACTGAGCGAATGAGTTTTGCAATGGTTAGTGAACTTGTCGAACTATTGCAAACTCATTCAGCCGAAGTATATGTAGTTGAATCAGGTTATACTTTTTTTACATTAAAATCCCCTATCTTTATTTCAAATCGTTGATTTAATTGCATATTTTCACGCTCACCATTTTTTGAACCCGACTTTAACTTTCCATATCCTTTGATAGTTATACGGTCTTTGTTGATTCCTTTATTAATAAGGTAGTTCATTAATGCCTGTGTATAATCATAGGCAAGTTTCCTGTTGTATCTGCTATCATCTGTTTCATTCACATAACCCAACACCTGAGCTGAAATACCTGAGTTATCAGCAAGAAAACAAGCAAGCCTGTCTAATTCAAAACATGAAACAGGTTGAAACAATGTATCTTTAGAAGTAAAAAAAATAGTATTCAATACTAATGTTGAACCTTTTTCAACAGGAAGCATTCGTACAGGCTTGAAAGTTTCATACGTACTTTTCAGTCTGTCAATACCAATATATTCTGATTGAAAAAAATAACCTTTTGCTTCATAATGTATAAATACAGCCTTATCAGGGAGCATAAATAAATACTGCCCCTTTCCCTGATCAGAATAATATGTACTCAGTACATTTCCTTCCTTATCAGTAACAATTATCTTTACATCTTCCAGAGCTTTTCCTACTGAATTAACAATTTGTCTTTTAATTAAAGTAAGTGGTGTTTTTGCCAGATTAAAAAAAGTAGCAACATAATTATTGTTAAAGTTTTCCATTTCATTTGATAAAATAGCTTTGGAAGCAATAGTTCTTAAACTATTTGTTACCGATGTATCTTCCTGTATTATATTTATAGGATACCCTACAGTTACAGGTTCAGTCCACCCCGTATCCGCTATTGAACTCATGAACATATCATAGCAACCGGATTTTTTACTCCCATTATCTGATCTAAAATAAAGAGTGTTTCCATCAGGATAAATAAATGGTGCATCTTCATCATGAGGCGTATTAATGACATGGCCTAAATTAGTATCCTCACCCCAATCCCCATCTGGCAGCTTGTTACATTTATAAATATCTTTTCCTCCATATCCTCCGGGTTTATCACTCACAAAATACATAGCACTTCCATCGGGAGTAATAAATTCACCAGGTTCCCAGCCACTGTCATTGATTGTTTTATCCAATCTTTCCGGGGTTGTCCATTGATTGTTAATTAAACGCATCATGTACAAATTGCCATCTCCTGAATGATTAACCCTATAGTTCAATACCATCTGTCCATTCTCTGAAGTGCCAATAGTAGCCTCATTTCCTTTGGAGCTATTATCTTTTGTTTTGTTTAAACATTTCTTATGGTCATTCTGCTGGGTGATGTTATCATCCACTGATACTGATTGTTCAATAAACATATCTTTTATAGTCTGCTTATCTGTTTTTGCCAATAAAGAACCGGCACCATATTGATAACCATTGCATGACATAAAAGAAACTGCTCCCGGTTTAAATATATTTCCAATTTTATAGCAAACCGGTAGTGTATATAACTGGTCTAAGCTTTTACCAAATAAACATTGCCCTATTTTTTTATTTAATTCTTCAATTTCCGGCTTATTGTTGTATTCTCTCATCAAAGCATTTTTATACTTTTCATAACACTCAATAGCACGATCAAATTCGTATATAAAATAATAGGCATCACCCAAAAAATTATATGCAGTAAGCTGAACAATTTCTTTTGTAAAACCTTTTTCTTTATCTTCTAAACCGCACAGTATATTTATTTCGTTGCCCGGGATAGCATCTGTAATTTTAACATAACTAAGATTCAAGCGCCCTTCAGGTAAAGTAGCCTTCTGTAAATAAACTACAGCCTTTGCTTTCTGAGATCGTGCATTCAGATAACATATTCCCATTTTAAGATTCAGGTAAACATCAGAAGAATCACGAGTCAATAAATCAGCATATAAAGGCTGTGCTAAAGAAAACTGGCTGTGTAACAAAAAAATTTCAGCGGCAGAAATTTTTTTGTTATCAGTCTGACCAACCATTTTAGAAATGATTGTAAAAGAAACAACTATTAATATCTCAACTATTTTCTTCATTGAAACAACATGATAGATGTATTAATCTGATTTCAAATATATTGTCATTTCTCATCAGTAAATTCCTTTATTCGTTGATATTCCGTTTTTAATTGCTCTGGTGGCCAATTCTGTATTCAGCTGAAGTATAAACTACTTAATAACTGATGTTACGCAAAATTTATATCTAATTCAGAATATCTCTATATTTCCACCTGTCATTTCGAACGCAGTGAGAAATCTTGTCAATCAATTGCAAAGATTTCTCTTCCTGCTTTCAGCAGGATTCGAAATGACAATGATAGTGATTATGAATTTTTTAAAGCAGTCACTTTTATTGTCTTTTTGAGAAAATTACCCTTCTCTCTTTGTCAATTCTCTTGTCCATTACAAGTATAAAAGTCTATCATTTTTAAATCTTTTTCTTTGCGTAACATGAGTTAATAAAAAAAACGAACTACCAAAAGTGACATCTTAACGAAATTAGCATCACCCTCATAATCTCTATGGCTAATTTTAATCTTTTATACCTATTATAATAGGTAAGATTCCGAGAGAGTAAGGAATGGTTAAAAAAATTATTCAATAACGATAATTCTCAGACTAAGATTATTCCTAATTTAGAGGCTGTTTTATCCGATTTTTATGACAACAATTATTCCTTTCAAAATTCTTTCAATTGGTGAAGAAGGATACCATTTAATGGTCAAACTTTATATTAACCGGAAAGTTGCAAGAGTTATTATTGATACCGGAGCTTCAGCTACTGTATTTGATAAAACACGTATTTTAAAATATATCACAGATACAACGGTAAAAGAGCATGATAATTTATCAAGTGGATTAGGAACAAACAGTATGAAAAGTCACTTTACCACACTTAAAAAGGTAAGAATAGGCGAATTAAAAATTACCGATTACAAAGCTGTTCTGCTTGATTTATCTCATGTAAATAAATCCTATCACCAGGTGGGGTTAACTCCTATTGACGGAGTATTAGGCAGCGACATACTTTTAAAACACAAAGCAATTATTGACTATGCCAGCCAAAAACTAAAACTGAAGAAAAAGTGACTTACTTGTGCATTTCAAGCTCCTGTTCAACCCCCGGGTCTTTGATGGATGGGTTCAATGCAAGTGCTTTGTCGTAATAGTCTTTACCCCTTCTGTAATCCTTTGAAAAAATATACATCTGGGCAAGAATAAATAAATTATCAGCATTATCAGGGTTTATCTCCACTGCTTTTTTTGCATATTTCATTGCAGTTGAATAATTGCTGTTTGAAACTTTCATCAGGTTTAAGGCATATTTACTGTTAACCACATCATCATTTGGATACAATGATATTGCTGTTTCATAGTATTGCACTGCTTTTTTGTAATCTCCTTCCATCCAGTATATCTCACCTAATCCTTTGTTTGCAACGAAACTATTTGGTTGAAATTCACATAACCGTAATAATAAATTTTTTAGTGGTGGATAATTGCCCATACCAGAATAGACAGTGGCAAGAAGTTCCATGCTCTGAGGATCATAAGGATTTATTTTAAGTGCCTTTTCAAGATGGTGAGCCGCCTTTTTCAAATCAGCATGTGTTTTATCTGAATTCAGATAAAAATAACCAAGGTTGAAATTATTCACATAATCAAGTGTATCTCTTTTCCAGCAACGTGTGAGAAGGTTAAGTGCTTTATCATAGTCCCGTAGGTTAAGATAACAATTGGCTAATTTCTGATTTAGTTCTCTATCAGAGCTATCAATAGCATAAGCGGCCACAAGAAGCGGTACAGCTTTTTTATAATCTGCCTTTTGCATTGCCACTGTACCTTCATTATATTTATTTAAATAATCATTGGGGGTACTTTGGTATTTTTTACTCTTTGCAAGAAAATACTCCGCCTTATCCGGGTTCTTCAACCGGGTGGAAGTATAAATGTTAGCCAGCATAAACAACAGAGATGAATTAGTGCTGTCTTTTTGTATAAGACCGGAAAGAATCTTTAGTCCCTCCTCAGGTTTTTCTAACCGGAAAGAAAGTATCTCTGCTAAATTGGTTTTTACAGCTATATTGGAAGAATCAAGAGAAAGAGACTTCCGATACTGTTTTTCTGCTTTTTTGAAATCATTAAAAAACAGTTTTTCCATGTCGCCAAGGTACCACCAGGCTGTGCTACTGGTACTATCAAACTGAATAGCTTGCTGCAAGATATCTTTTGACTCTAATAGCCGCTCCGGTTGAAATGAAAGCATCTGCGCATAATTAAGCAACGTATTTATATTATTAGACTTTATAGACAACGCCTTTTTATAATACTCCTCTGCCCGTTTGAAATCACCTGTATTTTTAAGTGCGTCAGCCATTTGGCTATAACCGTAATCTTTATTTTTTGTCTGAAGAGCTATCATCTTCTCTATCTCTTTTACTGCTGCAACATAATTTTTCTGTGCAGAATGGCAGATGGATAAAAAATCGGCAACATTTACCTGTTGAGAAACACTTACAGGTTTAGAATCATACAAAATTGTGAGCGCCTGGTTATATTTACCCTTTGCCATCAGGAAATCAGCAAAGGCCAAATCCACAAAACAAACTACTCCCGCCTGAATTTTCAGGGAAGCACTATCAGAAAGGCGCAGAAAAGAACGTGCACCCATTTCTTCAGATATGAAGTTAGGCTTACGATTCAATACAAATTTAATATTTACCTGTGCGCTGTCAGCAGAAGATAAAGGTTCATACATATCCCCAAAAAGAACAACGTTTGTATTGTTCTTAATCCCTTGCTGGGCAGCTTCATCAGTAGAAACAGAGGGTTTTACAAATCCCCTGTCGAAAAAAACAGATACAGGAATATTTTTTTCTTTAATCCTTTGCCTGATGCTGCTTTGCATTGCATCTTCAAATTTCAATACCATATTAGGATTATCCTGCATAACCATCAAAGGAAGCAACAATACACGGAAAGAATCAGCCGTTGAGGCCGGCTGCGATTTTAAAATAGAACCACCATTTTCGGAAACAGTAGTGTTCCATTGTTTTATACTAAAGAAAAGAATTAAAAAAGCAGCAGCCAGAGCTATACCCATAAAAACTATTTTTTTATGATTCCTTCCTGGTTTCTTTTCCATTTTAACTTCTTGCGGAACAGGGTAAACAGCAGCGTTATTTATCTTATTTTTTTCTTTGTCATTTTCAATTTCTTCTAAACGTGTAATAATTGATTTTTCTAATGCTGATGCAAGCTCATTTATTTTTTCGTCTCCTTCCGTCTTCCTTTCCGAAAAGGAAGCCAAAAGTTTTTCAAGCTCTGCTTTTTCCTTTCTTATTTTATCCAGTTCTTTTTGAATCTCCGGTGTTTTATTTTCAATTTTGGGTGCTTGTTCTAAAGAAGCCATTGCCTTTTTCAGGCGCGAAGGAACAACAGATTTAATATATTGGATAAACAACCAATTGATAAAAAGCCGAAGGGCATTGATGGCAAAATCGGCATGCTCTTTTTCAATTTGTTTATCATGAGCAGCTTCATTGCCATGAATCTGCAATGCTTCTAACCAGTTGATTACCATGCGTTCTGCAAGGTCATTCGAAATCACGGCCTGGATAAGCTCTTTATACGACTTGCCTTCTGTTTTCTCTACCGCTACCTTTTCAGAATAACGGTAATAAAACAAAAGCTTGCAGGCTGCTTCACCGCTTTTGCGCATATTGAGCAGCGAATCAGCATAATATCCTTTTTTATAATGTTCTATGGCGGTTTCGCACCAGTTTACAAAATCATTGATTTTGGAAGAAAATTTGTCGTGCATCACAGGTTTTGAAATATGTTATATTTAAAAATACTAAACTCATTTCGAAGTGTCGGCTATCCAATAGCCAATAAGTGCTAAATACAAGAAATATGGTTGATTATTAACGATAATCCACCCCCCCCATCTTTCGACTAACTCATAAAATCTACGTTCCAGCAACAACACAAAGTTTAAAACAATTACAAATGCCTTTATATCAATGAATTAAATAAAATAACAGACGTTTTAAGTTTCTCCCGGCAAATGTGAAATAGAAGTCGAAAAATAATTATTGGACAAATACAACATATTATCGCCTATATTTTCATACATTTGGCAAAAATTTGCAAAGTTTATTCACAAAATAGTACTAATAAATGTTAAAAAAGAAAGGAGGATAAATGAGGTAAAAAAACAATTTTTAGCAACAATCATAAAGAAGAGTTTACAAACAGATTTTAAAAATTAAAACTTAAAAAAATGATGAAAACAAAAATTAAAATTTCTGTCTTAGCCTCTGCAAGCCTTTTATTTGCTGCAGAGATAACAAATGCCCAGTCAACGGCTGCCACAAATGTTTACAATGCTGCAAACTTTCTTGGCTGGGGTGCCACCAGCGGTGACCTGCCATTTAAAGTGAACAATAGCACCAAGATGACTTTACAAAATACTACCGGGTATTTTGGCATAGGAACCACCTCTCCTTTGGGTATGTTTCATGCAACGGCTGGCAATGGAGCTGGCTCATGGGCTTATTTCACGGGTAATGTATCAAGTAATAACCCCAGCACCTCATTTGCCGGAGGTATAGCGTTGGGTTATAATGTAAGAGGAGCATGTGAAGCCAATATTGTAAGTGGACCTGCCGATTGCGGAACGGCCGGAGGATTTAGATTCCAAAACTGGGCTTATGGTGGAGGAGGTACGCTTACTGACCTGGTTACCATTATAGGTAATACTGGTAATACCGGAATAGGTACAACTACTCCTGCCAGTAAATTGGATGTGGAAGGAGGGCTTGCTGTTGGAGCTACCTATTCTGGAACCACAGCTGCACCTTCAAACGGAGCAATTATTGAAGGGCTTGTGGGTATTGGTACTTCATCACCTTCAACCGGTTTGCATGTAAAAGGGGCTTACCCCAATGGCTATGCCACAATTGAGAGGACAGGAGTAAATGGAGCTACCCATGCCGGGGTAATGACCATAAATTCAGATGCAAAAACCACAGGAGATGGTATTGTTCTTGGTTTTGGTGCTTTAAACAGCAGCAGTGCTGCTAAACAATATGCACAAGTAAGAATGGCTATATCCAGCCCAACAGCTTCCAGTGAAAATGGTATATTAGAATTCTGGACAACCAATGCCGGAACAACCGCTGAAAAGGTAAGAATTGATAATGCTGGTAATATGGGTATTGGAACGACAAGCCCCGGGTATACATTAGATGTAAATGGTACAGCACATTGTACTTCTGGATTATGGTCTTCTGACCAACAATTCAAAACAGACATTGATAGTATTCAAAATGCGTTGGCGATTATAAAACAATTAAAACCTAAAACGTACTACTTTGATACAACCAATGTTTGGGGACTAAACTTCCCTTCTGCCAAACAACATGGTTTCGTGGCGCAAGATTTAGAACAAGTCTTACCTGAGATAGTCGCAACATCATCTAAACCAGCAGAAGTTGATAGCTCTGGTAATGTTGTTCATCCTGCTTTGACATATAAATCTGTGTATTACCTTGAATTGATTGCATTTTTAACAAAAGGTATTCAGGAACAGCAGCAAAAAATTGATAGTTTGCAATCAAAAGCAAATAATCAAGATTCCATAAATAGTGCATTGCAAAATCAAATAATAACAAACAATACCATGTTTCAAAATCAGTTGAACGAATTGCAATCTTCAATAAACAAGTGCTGTAGTTCAACCCGGTCAATGCACATTGGGTCAACTGATACACAATCACAGCCAGCACAGCAAATGAATGTTAAGCTGCGTGATGTACAATCATTGGTACTACAACAAAATGTCCCAAATCCCTTTAAAGAGCAAACAACCATTAATTATACCTTACCAGAGACTTATATGAATGCACAATTGTTGTTTTATAACTCACAAGGTAAGTTGATACAAACTGTTGAACTAACTGGAAATGGAAATGGGCAATTAAATGTATTTGCCGATGACTTATCTATGGGCATATACACATATACACTTGTAATAGATGGCAAAATAATTGAAACAAAGAAAATGATTAAGCAATAAAGAATACGCTCCCAATCATATAGATAGATTGGGAGCTTTTATATCTTACTCTAATTTCGCTTGTATTGTAAGTTTATTAATTTATCACTGCTTAACTTTATGATAATAAATAATAAGTTTAATTCTATTATAGTCTGCTTAACTTTATTTACTTTTATTATCAAAGCACAACAATTTGTAAATGGTGATTTAGAAGGAGGTACACCAGGCATTAGTGTCTTGCCTCCGAATTGGCAGAGTGTTCCGTATGATGATGTAAACTGCATAGCAACCAGTGTTGGAGATGCTACTCCCGATTTAACAGGTATTGATGATATAAGTGCTAATGGTGGTCTTATGGGTACTCCCTATTCAGGTTCAACGTTTGTAAGTGGTCTAGTGGGAGAAACTTTTCAAGAAGGAATTATGCAAGCTGTTTCTGGTTTAGAAGTAGGTAAAACTTATACAATTAGTTTTTATCAATCGGTTGTGAAACAAGACAATGCATTGGATAAATCAGGTTCTTGGGCTGTTTATTTTGATATCATTTTGGCAAGCATTACCCAGCCAACTCATAGCGAAGCTGCGTATAATAGCATTTCATTCATTTGGGAGGCAAGAAATATTGTATTTACCGCAACCTCTACCTCACATTTAATTAAATTTTTGCCAGTTGATAATGATACTAATGGAACTTTTTCTTTATCTGATACCACGGGTGCTTTAAGAATGGGTATTGATGCAATAAGCTTAAGTTTAGCAAATGGGATAAAAGAAAATGAAACAAAAGATGAATGTCTTAATATATTCCCTAATCCTTTTAAAAAATATTTTTTTGTTGATCTTTCTCAGTTTCCAACTTCTGATTTAATAATTTATGACGATAATGGTAAAAAAATATATGAAGATAAAAGCAAAACCGGGATTGTGAAAATAGATTATGAAAATCTTGATTCCGGAATGTATTTTATTCAGGTAATAAATGAAAAAAACAATATAACCTGCAAAATCATAAAAGAGTAAAAAAAATAGTTGGTACCAGGTAAAGCCTAACATAATACATAAATAAAAAACAGCATATTATAAACATAACTTAATCTTAAAAAAACATGAAACCAACAATTACAAACCAGGAAAACGGTTTTAAAAATCGTATGAAAATTTGGGGAATAATAATTCTTGTAACTTTCATTATAAAAACAAAAGCACAATGTACAGCGCATTTTACGGCAGTAACTGATCCTCAAAACAATGGAGTAGTTTATTTTCAGGACTCTTCAACCTATACAGGCCAGTATATGCATTTTACCTGGGATTTAGGAAATGGTGTTTCGCAAACAGGACAAACTGTTTCGCAAACCTATTCCA
>JAHEXZ010000159.1 GCA_023251835.1 Bacteroidota bacterium
TAAGCTACTTAATTAGGTTGCTCAAAATTAGTACAAAAAAAACAATAAATGCATGTTTTTGTTGGTTTTTTTTCACTTTTAAATAATAGACGGGGTAATTTAAGCGGAGTTAGGGGTTAAAGATAATCAAGTTCGAACCAAAAAAGTCAATGAAGTGATTGACAGAATATGCCGTAAAATAAAGGATTCTATTGGCAATAAAAAAGGGCAACAATTTTTTTATGAATTGTTGCCCTGTAGAGTGGGAGCTACAGGGTTCGAACCTGTGACCCTCTGCTTGTAAGGCAGATGCTCTGAACCAGCTGAGCTAAGCTCCCAAAAACTCATTTAATGGATTAAATGGGCTGCAAATATATATGTATATTTTATAAAATAAAAAGATTTTTTTGTTTTTTATTTTTTTACCTGGTCAAACTACTTCAGCTACAGTAAAAGTGCTGCCCCCAATAAACACTAAATCATTGGTTTGCGCATTTTTTTTTGCGGTTGCAAGTGCATTTTTTACGGTACCGCATAATTCTCCATTTAATCCGGCATCTAATGCTTTATATGCAAGTTCTTTCACATTTAATGCACGTGGAATACTTGCCTGGCAGAAATAATATTTTGCATTTTTTGGTAACAGTGAAAGAATGGTAGAAATATCCTTATCATTTACCATACCCAATACAAAATGTAGTTGTTGATGGGGAGTTGTATTGATTTGCTTTAATACTTCTTTTATACCGGCTTCGTTATGCCCTGTATCTGCAATTACTAATGGTTGTTTTGATAGTATTTGCCAACGCCCCAGCAAGCCGGTTTGTTTTACTACATTTTTAATTCCTTCACGAATGTTTGATTCAGTTATTTTATATCCTTTTTTTATGAGTATTTCTGCAGCACATATAACGGTGGGGATATTTTTTTGTTGGTATAAACCCAATAATTCACTTTGAATATTTTTATATTCTGCATCAGCATTAGAAATGATTCTATTGGTGTTTTGTTTTTCAATGTCCATCACCAGCAATGATTTATCATTAGTGACATAATGTATGTTAGTTGCCTTGTAATGCTGATCTGCAAAAATGAATGGAGAGTTGTTTTGTTTAGCTTTGTCAATAAATATATTTTTTGTTTCAGTTTGTGTTTCTCCTATAATTACGGGAACTTCAGGTTTTATAATTCCAGCTTTTTCAGTAGCTATTTTTTCAAGTGTATCTCCCAGTAAAGCAGTATGGTCAAAACTAATATTTGTAATAACAGATAGCTCAGGAGTTATTACATTGGTAGAATCCAGTCTTCCGCCCAAACCTACTTCTATCACAGCAATATCCACCTGTTGATTAATAAAATAATCGAAAGCCAATCCTACTGTCATTTCAAAAAAAGAAGGTTGTATGTGCTCAAAATCATTCTTGTAATTTTCTACAAAATCAACTACATATTTTTGTGGAATCATTTTTCCATTGATTTTGATACGTTCTCTGAAATCTTTTAAGTGAGGTGATGTATACAAGCCTGTTTTGTACCCGGCACTTTGCAGTATAGATGCCAGCATGTGAGAGGTAGATCCTTTACCATTTGTACCTGCAATGTGTATGGATTTGAATTTTTTTTCCGGATTACCAAGAAGTTTACAAATGGCTATAGTATTGTCAAGGTTATTTTTATATGCAGCACTGCCAACACGTTGAAACATGGGCAGGTAATTGTAGAGATAATTGAGTGTTTGTTGGTAATTCATGACC
This sequence comes from Bacteroidota bacterium, assembly GCA_023251835.1. Taxonomy (GTDB): domain Bacteria; phylum Bacteroidota; class Bacteroidia; order 2-12-FULL-35-15; family 2-12-FULL-35-15; genus 2-12-FULL-35-15. The sequence goes on from JAHEXZ010000159.1 coordinate 1,734, forward strand.
CCTCTCCAGCTCTCCCCAAAGGGGATAGGGTTAAATTTCTTATTCTAGCAAAAATACAAAAGTATATGTACCTCGTTGTTCCTGCCGGCTTTCAGGGCTTGGGTTAAACTTAGCCGAAAGAGCAGCAAGACGGGCTTTTGCAAATAGTTTGGAGCTGGTGGTTGTGGAACCTCTCTGACCGGGGGTTGCTTTAATTACTTTTCCTGTTTCATCAACAATAATTTCTACAACAACAACACCTTCTTCTCCTGAATCTGTCATACTTTCCGGCTTTTTAACCAGGTGACGTCCTTTCAAATCATAGCCTCCTTTTCCGTTATAGCCGGGCGTATTATTTCCGTGTCCGGTACCATCTCCATCACCAACACCTTGTTTACTGCCTGTTCCGGAACCTCCTGTGTTACCATCCCCTTCTCCTTTACCTTCATGCTTTTTTTTGTTTTTTAAAGCTGCTAATGCACTGAGCAGTTCTGAACTTGGCTTGGGCTCTTCAACTTTAGGTGGAGCAGTTTCGGTTAGGTGTTCTGGTTTGGGGTTTGGATTGCTTTTTACGCTTACAACTGTTTCTTTTTCATCAGTAACAATAGCAGGGGCATCATTGTGTTCAGCAGGAGCAGGTTTTGTTGCTGCAGCTGGGCTGGTTTCAATGTCAGGTTCATTCTGGCCGGAGCCTCCTGCATCAGCATTACCGAGCCCTTCCATGCCGAGATCCAGTTCAACTTCTGGCACTTGTTTGATTTCAAAAGGAGGAATGGGTGTAATAAATACAATAAATATAAATGACAGGAATAAGATTGCATGAAACCCAAGTGTAAGGGCTAATGCGGTGTATCTATTTTTATTTTCTGCGGGAATACTCATTGTTATTTATTAGTAGCTTTAGTAGCTAATACCATTTTTACTCCAAGACTGTAACCTATTTGCATGACATCAGCCAAATCCTGTATAGATAGTGAGTTGTCTAACCTCAGAACAATTGTAGGTGATTGTGTTCTTGCTAATTCTATTCTTAGCGCATTTTCCAGGTCAGCAAAAGGAATAAGAGTTTTATTTACATAATACTGGTGATCCGGACTTACTGTAACTGTAACCTGCTGTTTTTGTACCTGTTCGGCCGATTTTGAATTGGGCAATGTAAGTTTTATAACACTTGGATTTGCCAGAGTAGATATGATAAGAAAAAATAATAATAAGAAGAACATGATGTCATTAAGTGATTCGGTGCTCACTTCCGCTCCTTCTTTATGTCTGCGTTTTAGTTTCATCTAAGCCTCCATAACCCCTCCGAAGTGAGGGGCTTTAATGTTTTTAATGTTATGTACTATTTTTATTTCGTTGGCTCGTGAAGTATATCAATAAATTCTGTTGCGGCAGTTTCCATTTTATTGACAATTCTGTCAAGCATTGAATTAAGAATATAATACCCTATAAAAGCCATTAACCCAATGATCAAACCTGAAGCACTGGTAATCATTTTTTGATAAAGGCCTGTTGAAATAACGCCAATGCTAATATTATCAGTTAATGAAATATCATAAAAGATTTTAATTACACCAGCAATGGTTCCAACAAAACCGAGGATGGGGCCAATGCGGCCAATTAAGCTTAAAACACTTAGGTTTTTTTCCAGACGGTTTATTTCGAGCTTGCCAACACTTTCCATAGCTTCCTCTATTTCCTTGATAGGTTTTCCAATACGGGCAACACCTTTTTCCACCATACGTGCGGCTGGGTTGGGTGTATTCCTGCATAATGCTTTAGCAGCATCTCTATTGCCATTAATGATATAATCTTTAATATTATTCATAAAGTTAGCATCCATTTTTGCTGCTTTGCGAAGCGTTATAAAGCGTTCAAAAAAGAAATAGATAGTAAGGACGGATAAAAATCCCAGTGGGATCATAATAAAACCTCCCTTTAAAATCAAATCAAGTAATGAAAGAGAATCCTGTTTTGGTTCGGCTGACAGAGGTATTTGTGCTGCCAGTGCATTAGCTGTGTCAGCTATGGCAGTACCTGAATTTACAATTTGCAATAAAACAGAATTAAGCATGTTGAAGGAATTAGTTTATGGAAATAAAAATGTTTTGTTTATTAACGATTATACTGATTGCTAAATTACAAGTATGTGAAAGTTATTTTTTTAGAAGCACAGGCAAGTTATAAACATTGTGTTGTTATTTAATAGTAAATTTTACAGGTAAATTAAAGAGTACCCTAACCGGTTCACCATGATTTTTACCAGGTTTCCATCTGGGCATGGACTTAACCACACGTATTGCTTCTTCGGTGCAACCATCGTCAATGGATTTAAGGATTTTAATATCATTGATTGCACCATCTTTTTCAACTATAAATTGTAGTACAACTGTTCCGGATGTATAGTTTTCCCTTGCTATATCGGGATATTTTAAGTTATCTCTTAAAAATTGAAACAGGTTGCCATTAAATTCGGGCATCTGATCTGCA